>NZ_JBHXMY010000785.1:0-2230 GCF_042720195.1 Nocardia sp. NPDC058497
CGTGTGCCACTGGCACTGTCGGGAATCGATGGCAAGATCATCGCCGCCTCCTACGCGATCAACCTGCTGTACCAGTTCGGCATCCACACCGAGGTCATCGACAAACTGTGGGCGCCTGTCGAATTCGTGTTCAACACGCCGAGCCATCACCGCGTGCACCACGGCTCCAACACTGAATACCTCGACCGCAACTACGGTGGCGTGCTCATCATCTGGGACCGTATCTTCGGCTCCTTCGAGCCGGAGGGCGAGCGGGCGATCTACGGCCTCACCAACAACGTCGACACCTACAACATCGCAAAGATCAACGCCCGCGAGATCGTCGCGCTCTGGCAGGACGTCAAGAACGCGGCGAAGTTCTCGGACAAGCTCGGCTTCCTGTTCCGGGGTCCGGGTTGGCAGCCACAGCCGACCTGAGCGACCAGCTCGGCCGGCGGGCTCGGCACGCTACTGCCGCGTGGCGATCCGCTCGCCGTTGCCCAGGATGGCTGACTACTCGGGGCCGCGACTGGTGAAGTCGAAGGATCCGCCGTCGATGCCCCAGGAGATGACCCGTTCGGGGTGGATTCGGATGATCGCGCGTTCCTGGTGTGGGAACAGTGGCTCCGCGTCATCGAGCGCCTCGGCGGTGCCGCGTACCTCGATGCCGCGAATCACATACGGATCCAAGGAAACCTGTTGGTCGATGACGAACGACACCCGGCTGCCCGCCTCGACATTGCGGTACTTGCGGGTGGCGCGCATCCGCATGCCGCCGATGTCGACCGTGCCGTCGGCGTTCACCCGATAGTTGGTCGGGTTGTTCTGCACAACGCCGTCGGGCGACACGGTGGCCAGCCGGCCGATCCCTGCCTCGGCGAGGAACTGCTGTTCATTGATGGTGAAGGTCATGTCGGTTACTCCTCGGTGAGATTCAGAACAGGATCAGTGCGGCGCACAGTCCGGCGATGGCGATGAACTGCAGGGTGATCCGGTATTTCAGGATGCTGTCCCACTTGTCTTGCAGCGCACGGGCATCGGCTGGAATGATGCCGCTCTGCGCGGCGGCGGTCTGCTGGGTATTGATCGGCTTGGCGATGCGGACGTAGAAGGCGAGCCAGGTCAGCAGCGCCGCCACCGTGATCCCCGCCGCGACGGCGGCGCCGATCTGCCCGGCCCACAGCGCGATCAGCAGCGTGAGTACCGCGGTGACCACACCGCCTACACCGAACACCGGCATGCGTTTGTCGCCGTAATAGTGGCCCCATCCCGCGCTCGTGGTCACGGTCGCGTCATCGAGCTTGCGGTAGACGGACCGCATGATCACGGCCCCGCAGACATCGGTGCCGTAGACGACGGCATTGGCGAGAACGGCGACGGCGGCAATGATCTGGCCGGTGATGATGAGCATTGTCGGCTCCTTATCCTGACTGCTAGCAGTGCTAGAAACTGGAGCAACGGTAACATCCGTCCGCTAGCTTGTCTAGCGTCGCTAGATATCTCGCGCAGAAACGTCTCACCTCGGCGACCCGCGGCCATGGCTGTCGGGCTACCGCGACCTGTCGGTCGGCGGGCCTACGCTGAGCGCGTGTCGGTGCTACCTCTGATCTTCACCGCAGGCTGGGCCAGCGGGATCAACGCCTATGCGGTGGTGTTCCTGCTCGGGCTGTTCGGCCGGATCGGCTGGACCGACGACGTGCCCCCTGGGCTCGAACGCACCGATGTGCTGGTCGCCGCGGGTGTGCTGTTCGTGATCGAGGCTGTTGCCGACAAGATCCCGTATCTCGACTCGTTCTGGGACGCGGTGCACACCGTGGTGCGGCCCGCCTCGGGCGCGGTGGTGTCGGCTTTGATCGCAGGCCAGGATGATTCGCTGCCGACCCTGTTCGCCGCGGCGGTCGGCGGGACTACCGCCTTGGCCAGTCATATCGTCAAAGCCGGCACCCGCATGGCGATCAACACCTCGCCGGAACCGGTTACCAATATCGCGATGAGCACCGTCGAGGATCTGAGCGTCGGCGGCATCCTCGCCCTCGCCATGTTCTTCCCGGTGCTGGCCGCGGTGATCGCCGCGGTCCTGCTCGCCATCGGATTGTGGATCGTCTACGCCTGTGCCAGCCGCATCCGGCGCTACCTTCGTGGGGGGGGGGGGGGGGGCGACGGTGGCGGGGGGGGCGGGGGCGCCGCCCCCGCAGAAAGGTGGGGACAAACGCTCTGTTTATAAAATTAAAATTAGAACGCGATATAGAGT
>NZ_JBHXMY010000786.1:0-2230 GCF_042720195.1 Nocardia sp. NPDC058497
GCAACCCCCCGATCCACCCGGCGTTCGCCGTATTCGGCCGGTCGGTGATCAGCGCGCGTTCGCCGTGCAGACCACGTCGACAACCTCGGTGCCACTGAGTTCAGAGGACCCGAAGTTGGCCAGCCCGGCGATCGGGACGCGGCTGGACAGCTTGTCGATGGCCTTGCGGATGGCCTCGCTACGGGTGGGGCCCGACGCGCCGGTGACCCACCCCTGGTCGTTCCACACCAACGCCCCACACCCGTTGGCCCACGTCATGACCTGGCAGTCCTCCCCGCCACCGCAGCCATCCAGCACGGAAGCGGCCGCCGCCTCCGCGGTGGGCCAGTCCACCGCCGACCAGCTCTCCCACTGCTCCGCGCTGAATGCGTACGCACCCCACAGATCGCCCGCCGCGTTCGCCGAACCGGCACCGAGCACCGACCCGGCCGCAAGACCCAACGCCGCCACAGCGAAGCCGGCCTTACCCATGAAACTCATTCGAAAGATCCCCTCTTGGAAGCAGCTCCGAAGTTCGGAACCGATAAGGAGATCACGGACCGACCGCACCCAGCAAACTGAACCGATGCATCCCTACCGCACTGTGGGCGATCACATCCGTTGCGGTGCAGCCATTCCCAGCCGAACGTGCAGTCACCGCTCAAACAGCCGAATGGGGTCGGGTCCGTCCAGGATCCGCCCCCATCGTCTACTTCCTACTTGTTCAGGGTGATCCAGGCCATGCCCGAGAGTTGTTCCAGGTCCATGTGGTTCGGGTAGCTGTCGGTGGTGGCGACGAGGGTCGCCTCCACTCGGCCGGGGCCGGGCCCCATGCCCATACCGGTGATCACGCCGTCGGGCGCGTCGATGACGCCGTTGCTGTCAACCTTGTGGGACTGACCGTTCGCGACACCGGTGTCCAGGTTCTTCCATCGCACCGCGACCCGGTAGGCCTCACAGTTCTGGCCGGTCTGGACGATTTTCACGCGGACTCCGAGATGCCCGGCCTGTGGCTGTGGCACCGTTTCGGCGTTGATGATGGCCGCGCAGCCGTTCCCCGGCACCCGGGCGAGGGTCGGGTTGAACTGGACGACTTGATCGGACGGCAGAGCCGCCGCCGGACTGCTGAACCCGACGAGCGCGGCAACGGCCGCTGCGGCGGCAACCCCGACCTGAACCGAAACCCGTTGACGTTGTGTGCTTTTCAGACTCATGTTCTGGAATTCGCCACTCGCCCGGAGATCGTTAACCACCGTAATGGTCTCAATGCGGCAACAGCCCCGCGGCGACTGGGGAGACGCGGGTCACAGAGTTCCCTCAGCCGCCCGGCACACGGCTCTCACGGTTGCCCGGTAGTGTCCGCGGACACAACTGGGAGAGGTGACACAGGTGAGCGGACGAAACGGATTCCTGCTGCTCGGCGGGATCTCGTCGGTCGGGGCGGGAGCGGTGCATTTTCTGGCCGCCGGAATGCACACCGACCACGCCACGCTGGCGCGGCTGATGGTCGTGCTCGCCGCGATCCAGTGCGCCACCGGCTTGGCGGTGTTGCTGAGCGAGCGCAAGCTCGTGGTGACGTCGCTGGTCGCGGTGAACGCGTTCGCGGTGGGGGTGTGGGCGTTCACCCGTGTCGCCGATATCCCGTGGGTCACCGGATTGACCGCGGAGTCACCCAGTGTCACCGATACCGTGTGCGCCGCGCTGGGTGCGCTCGCCGTGATCGGTGCGGCCATCGCGCTGCTCCGGCCCACCGCGACCCTGCCGCCGATGCGGTCCGGGATCGCGGCCGCCACGGTGGGTGTCCTCGCGGTGGCGGCGATGCTCAACGGCGTCGGGCACGTGCACAGTCACGACGAAGGCGGCGACGGACATTCGCACGCGGCGGGCGACGAGCACGGTGACACCGGCGACGCGTGGCCGCGCCCGTTCGACCCGGCCCAGCCGATCGATGTCTCCGGTGTGCCCGGCGTAACCGCGGACCAAGAGCAGCGCGCGGCCGACCTGATCCGCAGCACCATGGCCGGGCTGCCCGCCTTCGCCGATGTGACGACCGTCGGCGCGCTCGGCTTCCGTTCGATCGGGGACGCCGCCACCGGCTACGAGCACTACGTCAACACCGGTTACATCCGCGACGACAGTTTCCTCGACGCCACCCGCCCGGAGTCGCTGGTCTACCGGGTCGACGGGGCGAACCCCACCCCGGTCGACGGCATGTAAAAACCCCCGGGCCATAAGAAGGGCGACCCCCCAC
>NZ_JBHXMY010000787.1:0-2227 GCF_042720195.1 Nocardia sp. NPDC058497
CAGTGACTACCCAGTATCTGGAGGAAGCCGACGCGCTCGCCGACCGGATCGCGGTGATCGACCGCGGCACGCTCGTCGCCGAGGGCACCGCCGCCGAGCTGAAAGCGTCCATCGGAGAACAGGTTCTGCGCCTGGACATCCCCGACACCGCGGACCTGCGCCGCGCCGAAACGCTGATCCAGGACCTCACCGGCGACATCCCCGAGGGCTCCTCGACCGGCATGCTGACCGTCGCCCTGCGTGATGTCGCGCTCGGCGCCGACATCGTCGCCGCCTGCCGCGCCGCCGACATCACCCTGCGTGGTTTCGCGGTCGACCGGCCCGACCTCAACGAGGTGTTCCTGTCGCTGACCGGGCACGCGAAGACCGCCGACCGCGTCGGCGTGGCGTGACCACCCTCCGGGAAAGTTCGAGAACCGCCATGACTCTCACCACCGAGACCGCCGCCGAGACCACCCAGGTCGTGCGCGCCCCGCGGGTCACCCGTGTCAGTGCGCTTGCCGCCCTGCAGCATTCGCTGATGATGGCCTGGCGCGGGCTGCTCACCTTCCGGCACAGTCCGCAGCTGCTCTACGACGCCATCCTGCTGCCGATCGTGGGACCGGTGCTGTTCGGCAGCATCTTCGGCACCGCCATCGCTGGCAGCATGGAAGCGTATCTGCCGATCATGATTCCCGGTGTGCTGGTGCAGATCGTGCTGACCTCCTCGGTCGCCACCGGAGTGCAGCTGTCCGAGGACATCCATTCGGGTGTGTTCGACCGGTTCGTCGCCATGCCGATCGCCCGCTCAGCACCGGTTGCCGGAGCGTTGCTGGCGGGCACCGTGCGCTATCTCATCGCCGCGACGACGGTGGTGATCGTCGGCTTCTGCATGGGCTACCGGCCCGAGCACACCGCCGGATTCCTGGCGGGCGCCGTCCTGGTCGTCTTCGCCACGACCGCGATCAGCTGGCTGTTCGCGTTCATCGGCGCCACCGTCGCCCGGCCCGCGGCGGTGCAGGGCATGTGCATGCTGGTGCTCACCTTCCTGGGTTTCGCCTCCAATGCCCTGGTTCCCGAGGAATCCATGCCGACCTGGATGCAGCACGTCTCGAATGTGAATCCGGTGTCCTACCTGGTCTCCGCGGTGCGTGAGCTGGCCGCCCACGGCACCGTCGGCGCCGACGCGTGCTGGTCGCTGGTGGCCTCGGTGGTCGTTGTCGCCGTCTTCGCGCCGCTGACCGTGCGCACTCTCCGTTCCCGATGAGGAGTTCCCGATGACCGTCACTTCCCCCGCCGCCGCGGCCGTCACCGCCGGACCGGCAGGCCTCAACCGGATCACCGCCGACGACGACCTGTTCTTCAAACTGCACAGCCTCTACCCGAACGCCCTGGTCAACCAGCTTGCCTACCGGTTCGACGAGCGCCTGGACCCCGAGTTGCTCCAGCGCTGGCACGGGCATCTGGCGACCGGGTTCATCGCCCGCCGGGTTCGCACCACCCGGTTCCCGATCGCGCGGGCCCACTGGGAGCCCGCCGAGGAGTCCCTGCCGTTGGTCTGGTCGGCGACGCCGCTGCCCGACGACGCGGTGCTGGAGTGGTTCCTCGAGCAGGCCGCGGTGGAGTTCGACCCCGAGCGCGGGCTGGTGTGGCAGCTCGCGGGCGCGCACACGGAGTCCGGTGGCACCGTCGTCACCCTGGTCGCCTCGCACGTCGCCTGTGACGGTGGCGGCATGATGCACGCGATCGTCGATTCCCTCGACCGGCTCAATCGCGGCGAGACCCCCGACCGCGCCGCCAGTGCGGGCAATCTGGTCGGCCCGGTGGCGGGCGCGGGCCGCTTCGCCGCCGACCTCGCCGATGCCAGGGGACAGTTGCGCGCTGTCGCCCGCGGTGTGCGCGCCGCGCGCCGCGCCCGTGGCGTCAGCGAACCAGCCCGCAACCCGCGCCCGGCCGAGCCCCGCCTGCCACACGCCGAGACCTGGCAGGCCGCCGAGACGATCGTCCAGGTCGACCTCGCCGACTGGGACGCGGTCGCCGCCGCCAACGGCGGCACCACCAACGGCCTGCTGATCGGCGTCGCCGTCGGTCTGCTCGGACGCAGCGGCCGCATCGCTGACGGCGCCGACGTCCGCGTCGACATCCCCCACTCGATGCGCGTCGCCGACGATCCCCGCGCCAACGCCACCACCGGCCTGCCGATCAGCGTCACCTACCGGGCGGGCGAACGCGCCGACCTCCCCGCGGT
>NZ_JBHXMY010000788.1:0-2215 GCF_042720195.1 Nocardia sp. NPDC058497
ATGGCACATGGCGGGGGAGCCGCCGTTGGCCGAGTTCGTGAGCCAACCGTGCGGACTGGTTCCGGGCGGCTATGGCATTTGCGTTGTTCCCCGATGCGAGCGGCCTTGGCGCTCGTCAGGCCTCGCGCTCTGCTCCACCCACCATCAGCAACGCAGTCGTTACCTGAAGGTGCCCCTGGACGAGTTCGTGGTACATCCGAAGGTGAAAGCCCTGCCCGCGTTCGGGCCTTGCGAGGTCCTCGCCTGCACCCGCGATCGTGACGGCAACGGCCCCTACTGCATGAACCACCAGACCTACTGGAACCAGGCCCGTCGACAGGCTGACGCTGGCACCGGCGAGCCGGTCGATCCCGAATTGTTCCGCCGAACCTCGCGGGCGGTCATGAACGGCACCGAGTGCAGTATGCGGGGGCTGCCGGACCGGGTCGTCGCAGAGCTGCTGTTCGGGCTCGAGCAACGCACCGCGTCCGGAACCAAGACCCGCACTGAGCAGTTCCGGCCGCTGGTGTCCTATCTCCTCGCCCACCAACTCGGTTCGATCGAGGAGGTGGTGCTCGACGACCTCCCGCAGGCTGTGAAGATCACGTGCTCACATTTCATCCGAGACGTTCGGCGCACCCGAATGAGCCCGGAAACCGAACGCCACAAAGATGTTTGGGATGTCACCGTCTTCGGGTTCAAAGGTAATTTGCGGTTCGGAACGATTTCGCAGCCGTGGTTGCGGGAGGCTGCGAAGGTCTTCGCCTACAACGAATTGCCCCACCGGCGTGGCGGGTCGGTCAAGGACCTGATCCAGCAGGAGATCAAGTTCGTCGCGCTGCTCTCGGACAGCCTGCGGTTGCAACGGCCCGGCGACCTCGGTAACGACCCACGGCTGCTCTCGCGCAGCGACATCGCCGGGTTTTTGAATCGGCTGTGGTTCCTGGTGGAGGGCGGCTTCATGACCTCCTACATGCGCAACACGGCGGTTCAGACCCTGCGGCGGGTTCTCATCCGGATGCGCGGTCTGGGTCTGACCAGGCACGGGCAGCCCATGCACGGGCTGGCCGACGATTTCGCCTTTGAGATCAACGACATCCCCGTGAGGGCTGAGTCCAACCCGCAGGTTCGTGATCTGCCCGTCGAAGTGATGCGTCACATCTGCTCACACTTGGATGATCTCGAAGAACTCGCGACTCGTGAAGTCCGCGTCGCTGTCGAGTTGCTCATCGATACCGGTCGTCGCCCGGACGAGATCTGTTGTCTGGACTGGGATTGTCTGGATCGCGACGAGCGCGACAAACCCGTGCTCATCTACACCAATTTCAAAGCCAACCGGCTCGGCCGCCGTTTGCCGATCGCCGAGGCGACGGCGGCGGGGGTCTTGGCTCAGCAGCAGCGGGTCAGGGCTCGGTTCCCGAACGAGCGCGTCGAGAAGCTGAAGCTGCTGCCGTCTACTACTCGAAATCCGCACGGAACGCGGCCAGTGTCCGACGAGTGGGTGACCACACGTCATCACCAGTGGATTCTCGGCCTGCCCGCGATCAGCGTCCCGGTGAGCGTGGAGATCGCCGGGAAGCTGGGCACGCAGATGCTGGCTTTCGACGTGTCGCGGATCTTCCTCTATGCCTATCGGCACACCTACGCCCAACGTCATGCAGATGCCGGGATAGCACCAGATATCTTGCGGCAGTTGATGGATCACCGCTTGATGCAGACCACGCAGGCCTACTACCGGGTCGGTGAGAAGCGTCGTCGCGAGGCGGTTGACCGGGTCACCACGATGCAGTTCGACCGGCACGGTAACAAGGTCTGGCGCGAAGCCAAGATGCTGCTCGACGCCGAGCATCTGCGCCGTGCCGTCGGCGAGGTCGCTGTTCCCTACGGCACCTGCAGCGAACCCAGCAACGTCGCCGCCGGCGGCGACGATTGCCCCGTTCGGTTTCGCTGCGTCGGCTGTTCACATTTCTCGACCGACGTGTCCTACCTGCCGGACCTCGAGGCCTATCTCGCCGATCTGTTGCGCAGCCGCGAACGGCTGCGCGGCGCCCTTGACGCCGACGAATGGGCCAAGACCGAAGCCATGCCCTCCGATGAAGAGATCATTCGCATCCGCCGCTTGATCGCTCGGATCAAGACTGATGTCGATGAGTTGTCGGCATCAGAGCAAGCGCAGATCGCGGAGTCGGTCGCGGTCGTCCGTCGCGCACGCAACCAAGTCGTCGGCCTCGGAACC
>NZ_JBHXMY010000789.1:0-2210 GCF_042720195.1 Nocardia sp. NPDC058497
ACACCAACTTCCCGGGCTCTGGTGTGTTGTTTACCCAGTGAACGGCCCCCTTCACTGTGTACGTATCCGGTGCTTCTCGGCCGTACCCAGGACACCAGCAGGTGCGTCAGGCCGACCGCTGCGTGGATCCTATTCCGTTCCGTCCGGAGGAATTTCGGGCAAGCCTTCGCTGGCCCTCAACTTCTCCGCCATGGAGGTGAGCAAATTCTGTGATTCTTCCGAGAGGTCGAATGCCCTGCTGGACAGTCGACGCAGCCCGTAGCCCTGCAGCTGCGCGAGCAGCTCCAGGTCGTGATCGATCTTGGCCGCGTAGATGTCGTTGAAGAAGTAGTCAGGCTTGACCTTGAAGAACTTCGCCAGGGCGGCCACCGTCTCGTCGGACGGGTTGGTTCGTTGTCCCGACCGCAACTGCGAGAGATACGGCTTCGAGATCGGATGCCCGGAGGCAGTCAGCGCAGCCGCAACCTCTGCGTTGGTGTGCGGCTTGCGCCCCGGGGGATGCACGGTTTCGAACAGCTTGTTCAGCCGCGCCGCGAAATCAGCCATTGTGAGCCGCCCAATTCCCTTCACTGTACTAACAGTCGTTATCTCGGATACGTATCATTGATATTAGCGGCTGAGTAACTGAAAACCTACGCCTGAATCAGGATTTCTCTACGGTTTCCGGGGGGGGGGCCCGGCCCCCCGCGGGGGGGGGGGGCGGGGGGCCCCGGCCCCCCCCCGCGCCGGTTGATGTCCTGCTGGCCCTTACACACCGATCGGAGGACGCGCGTCCGTGTTCGACCTGATCTCGAGGTATGACACCCAAATCCTCGACGCCTTCTGGGTGACCATCAAGCTGACGTTCTTCTCCGCGATCGGCGCGCTGATCCTGGGCACCGGAGTCGCCGCCATGCGCGTGTCTCCCATCCCGGTCGCGCGCTGGATCGGCTCCGCCTACGTCTCGATCTTCCGCAACACCCCGCTGACGCTGATCATCGTGTTCTGCTCGCTCGGCCTCTACACCACGCTGGGCTGGAAACTGGCCGGTGATTCGCTGTCGGACAACAACTATCGCTGGGCGATCGTCGGCTTGAGTGTCTACACGGCGGCTTTCGTGTGCGAGTCGCTGCGCTCGGGAATCAATACGGTGCCGCTGGGCCAGTCCGAGGCGGGCCGCTCGCTCGGCTTCGGTTTCGCGCAGAACCTGCGGCTGGTGGTGCTGCCGCAGGCGTTTCGCGCGGTCATCGCCCCGCTGGGCAGTGTGCTGATCGCGTTGACGAAGAACTCGACGATCGCCTCGGTGATCGGCGTCGGCGAGGCCGCGTTCCTGATGAGCGAGATGAACGAGAACGAGGCGGCGCTGCTCGCGATCGGCGCGATCTTCGCCCTCGGCTTCGTCATTCTCACCCTGCCGACCGGCCTGTTCTTCGGCTGGCTGGCCAAGCGATACGAGGTAGCCCGATGAGCGCAGCCGCTTCGGTCCTGTTCGACGCGCCGGGCCCCCGCGCGCGGTGGCGGCATCACTTCTACTCGGTGCTGGTGCTCCTCGCGCTGGCCGGTTTCGGCTGGCTGCTGTTCGACGCGTTCGACGAGCAGGGCCAGTTCACCGCGGCCAAGTGGAAGCCGTTCCTGGAAGCCGGGGTCTGGGAGACCTACCTGCTGCCCGGTCTGCGTGGCACCTTGACCGCGGCGGCCATCTCGATCGTGTTCGCGCTGATCTTCGGCATGATCTTCGGCATCCTGCGGTTGTCGGATCACCGGTGGATCCGCTGGACCGCGGGCGCGATCGTCGAGCTGTCCAGGGCGATCCCGGTGCTGATCCTGATGATCTTCCTGTTCGCCGTGTTCGGCGAGTACAAGATCTTCCGCTCCGACGACCTGGCGCTGGCCGCGGTGGTCATCGCGCTGGTCATCTACAACGCCTCGGTCATCGCCGAGATCGTGCGCGCGGGTATCCGGTCGCTGCCCAAGGGCCAGACCGAGGCCGCGGTGGCGCTGGGCCTGCGCAAGACCCAGCTGATGCGCCTGATCCTGCTGCCGCAGGCGATCACGGCGATGCTGCCCGCGCTGGTGTCACAGATGGTGGTCGTACTCAAGGACACCGCGCTGGGCTACCAGATCACCTATGTGGAGATCGTGCGCGCCGGTCAGCAGGAGGGTGCGTCACAGCAGAACACGATCCCGGCGCTGATGGTCGTCGCGCTGATCATGATCTCGCTGAACCTGGC
>NZ_JBHXMY010000790.1:0-2209 GCF_042720195.1 Nocardia sp. NPDC058497
CGCCCCCACACCGCCCCCGCCGCGGGGGGGGGGGGGGGGTGTTCTGTGCTGCGTCGCTCGCCGCGCACCGGTCGGGCGATGTGGCCACCGCCCGGTCGACGCCGATCCCCTAAGCTCCCCGTGTGAGCTTGCCCTCCCCCACTGCAGACAATCGTGCCGTCGTCACCGGCGCGTCCTCCGGCATCGGTACCGCGCTGGCCGCCGAACTGGCCGGGCGCGGTTACTCGCTGATCCTGGTCGCCCGGCGCGGTGAGATCCTCACCGAACTGGCCCAGCGGCTGACCCTGGCGCACGGCATCACCGCCGAGGTGCGCGCGGTCGACCTCGCCGATCGCACGCAGCGGGCCGGCCTCGTCGACGAACTCGCGGTGCGCGATATCGCGATCCTGTGCAACAACGCCGGCATCGCCACCTTCGGCCCGGTGGCCGAGCTGGACTTCGCCTACGAGCGGGCGCAGATGGAACTCAATGCCACCGCCGTGCACGACCTGACCCTGGCCGTGCTCCCGGGCATGATCGAGCGCAAGGCGGGCGGCATCCTGATCAGCGGCTCGGCCGCGGGCAATATGCCGATCCCGAACAACGCCACCTACGCGGCGTCGAAGGCGTTCGCCAACACCTTCTCCGAGTCGCTGCGCGGCGAACTCAAGGGCAGCGGCGTCAATGTCACCCTGCTGGCGCCCGGCCCGGTGCGCACCGAAACCCCCGCGCCCGAGGACGAGTCGATCGTCGACAAGATGGTCCCCGATTTCCTCTGGGTCTCCTCGGAGTACACCGCCAAGGTCTCCATCGACGCGCTGGCCCGCAACAAGATGCGCATCGTCCCCGGCCTGATCAGCAAGGGCATGAGCGTCGCGGGCAACTACGGCCCGCGCGCGGTGACCGCCCCGATCGCCGGCGCGTTCTACAAGAAGCTGGGCAGTTGACACCCGCCTGACGGGTTGCCACGTCAGCAACCCGTCAGGAACGTCGCCCAGGTGGTCAAGGACCCGTAAACAGCGAGTTCAGCGGCCCGCGGGCGGCGTAGTCCTGGAATCGGCCCCGCCGTCGGAGCGCGGGGGCGTCCCCCAGGAGACCACCGTGACGTTGCTCGACATCTTCCCGTCGTTTCGCGCGACCACCGTGCCGCGGCTCGACCCCGCGGTCTGGCCGGCCGACACCCATTACGACCCCGACGGCCGGATCACCCTCGGCGCGGTGGCCCTCGCCGATCTCGCCGACCAGTTCGGCACTCCGCTCCACGTGGTCGACGAGGCCGAGGTGCGCGAACGCTGCCGCGCCTACCGCAAGTACTTCCCCGACGCCGAGATCGTCTACGCCGGCACCGCGTTGATGGTCGGCGCGGTGGCGCGCTGGGTCGCCGACGAGGGCCTGTCCGTGCAGGTCGGATCGGCGGGCGAATTGTCGGTGGCGCTGGCCGCCAGCATCGATCCGCGCCGGATCGTGCTGCACGGCAACGGCAAGACCTTCGACGAACTGCAGTCCGCCGTGGCCTGCGGCGTCGGCCGCATCGTGATCGGCTCGCTCACCGAGATCACCCTCCTCGCCGCGCTGGCGACGACACCGCAGCAGGTGCTGTTGCGCGTCGCGCCCGGCATCGAGGTGCCCGGCGGCCCCCAGTTCGGTTTCCCGCTCGGCGGCGATTCGTTGGAGACCGCCGTCGCCAGGATCGCCACCCAGCCGAACCTGCAGCTCATCGGACTGCACTGCCATCTCGGCGCACAGATCCACAATCCCGACCACTACGGCGAGGCGATCCGCCGGATGATCGGCGAGATGGCCTGGATCGACAACGAATACGGGATGCTGCTCACCCATCTCGACATCGGCGGCGGGCACGCGGTGGCCTATCGCAGCGGTGAGGCCGAACTCAACCTGCACGAGCTCGCCGACATCCTCGACGACGCACTGGACGCGGGCTGCGCGCGGCACCGCTTCCCCCGCCCCGCACTCACCATGGAACCCGGGCGGGCGATCGTCGCCAGGGCCGGTGTCACCCTGTATCGGGTGCTGGCCGTCACCGAGACCACCGACGGCGGGACCAGGGTGATCGTCGACGGCGGGGGCGGCGGGAACGGCAGCGCGGTCGTGGTCAACCGGCACCCGACCGGCGCGCAGCTGACCGCGTCCATCGCGGGCAGGCACAGCGAATCCGGGCAGCTCATCGCCACCGGCGGGCGCCTGCCCCCCCCTCTGGCCCCGGGCGAAG
>NZ_JBHXMY010000791.1:0-2207 GCF_042720195.1 Nocardia sp. NPDC058497
CCCCGTGAGGTGTATCCCCAGTCGTGATCGAGATCGGCGATGCGGTTGGCGTCGAGCAGCGCGGCGGGGAACCGGGTGGGGCCGTAGTCCGGCCCGGCCTCGAGCAGCACGACGCGCCGGGCGGGGTTCTCGCTCAGGCGCGCGGCGAGCACCGCGCCGGCCGACCCGCCGCCGACGATCAGGACGTCGGCCGGTTCTACGGAGTGGGACATGGTAGGACCCTTTCGATCTCGTTGGAGGGAGCGTCCGGCACCGAGCCGCCGCAGACGACATCGGAATCGTGCTCCAGGCAGACTTCATCCGTGACGAGTGTCGAAGTCAGGCGGAGAGGATTTTGCACAACCCTGGCCGACTCGGGAAGCCGACCACCGACGTCTGGCCGAAAAATTCCAGCGGGCATCACCGCCTGAAGGATCTACTCCATGACCAACCTTCTGAAGGCGTTTCATTCACCGGAGACCACCCAGGGCCCGGCGTTCGCGCGGTACGTCGGGTTCGCTCGTGATCAGGTATCAGAGCGCGTAGACGCGGAGGGCGGTCCGGTGGTCGTGGCGGGCGCGGGCGATGTCGGCGTGACCGGTCGGGCGCACGGGCGAACCCGGCGACGACGCCAGTTCACCACTCATCCGACAGCGCCACGTGCCCACCACAGCCGGTTATCAGTGCCGCGGAAGTGAATATCGGCCACGTGAGCCGCGCTCGATGGAACGAATCAGCCAATACTGCGCCACGTGCGGTGGCTAGACCTTTCGGGCACATACATTCGCCGTGCATACCGGAAACCTCGATGGTGTCCGCATCGTATGCAATCTAATGCCATGCATCGACCGCGATCACATACCCGTCAATGGAGGTAACCACATGCCCATCTCCACCGCCGACAAACTCCTTCGGCTCTCCCTGACCACGTTCCCGTTCATCAATGAGTCACAGTTCTTCCCGGCGCTCTCAACTTACAAGGTAGATAGAGTCTTCGATCTCGCCCAATTCGAGGAGGCCATGGCGCACTTCTTTCGGGGGAATCCACTCTTCTCCAAATGCCACCTGATAGAGCTGACCTTCGATTCTCCCCAGGATTTCCCCCTCGCGTCCTTCCAGGGACTCCTTTCGGATAAATATGAAAGCTACTGTGACAGCTTTCTGGTCGCTTCCATCACCTATCGCTCCGACCCACACATGCAGGGCATCTTCACCTGCGTGCCCTTCCCGCTGCAAGACGGATACAAATGTTTCCGCTTTCATCAGGCGCTGATGAAAACCCTGAAGACCAGGCAGGACGAATTCCAAATCGCCCGAGGCCTCGCAGATCTAGGGATCCGGCCCGATGAGCTGTCAGACTTCATGCCACCCGTTGAAACATCGTCCTCCAGCGAGGTCAAAGAACTCCCCGTCGGGTTCACCGAAAGCTGTGCTGCGCCGACCAAAATCGGCCCCTACTTGGATAAAATGAAAACCGAGTTCCTTGATCGCGACAGTGAAAACATGTTCATCCTCAAGAACAGTCTTTACTCGCCAGATCTACCCCTTGGCAATTCCCTCCTGTTTCTGCCGGTGCCGCGAAGCGTAGTCGAGCGAAGCACGGGAATCCAGATCCGCGATTACTACCACACCGAGGAGCAGAGGCAGATGGACCAACTGTCTCGCCTCACTCTGCGAGACGACTTCATCGAGGCCGGCCGGGCCAGAATCGGCGAGATGATTGCCACGCCCAACGTATTTTGCGTCAACAACTACGGCAATGTATCGGCGCGCGACGGCTCAGATATCCACGCAAGCCAGGGCACGCTCACGAAGTACCAATGGCATATGCCGATGCTCGTGTTGGGACTTGCAGCGGGCGAGCGGTCCGGACTCTCCTTTACAATCACCATTCGCGACAAAGCGTTCAACTTCAAGACGGTCGCTCGAGCGTCCCAGCAGGATGACAACGGCAAAGAGGCTATCGAAAACAGCCGGACAGCGTCCGTCGTATGAATCCCTGCGGGTGATCACCCGTGCCGGAAGGGCCAGCACAGCGTCGGCGTCACCGAACTCGCCTACTCGGACCCTTCCCGCCCGGCGCGGGAAGTCGACGGCACCATGCGTGGCGGCGGGCGCCCCCACGACGGCCCGCCCCACCAGCACCCCCCCCCCCCCCCAGGCCCCCCCCCCCGGCACCCCCCCGGCGTGGGGGGGGGGCGCGGGGCGGGGGGGGAATATCACACCCC
>NZ_JBHXMY010000792.1:0-2205 GCF_042720195.1 Nocardia sp. NPDC058497
ACCAACCAACAGCCAGCCGCCTCCATGCGGGCGTCACCAACGTCATGGCCTCATACACCTAGGCGAAGTTCTGATGTGCGGGAACTGCCCCTCCTGAGTTGCTTGGAGCTCCTGATATATTCGGCAGCGTGGCGGTGAGTCACGTTGCCGTGCAGGTTGTTTCGTTGTGTCAGCACCATGGATCGTGGATGACGAGTTGTGGACGGTTATCGAACCGCTACCTTCTGTCAAGCCGGCGGGGACACCGGGATCAGCGCAGCGCGACCGCGGATGGTGTTGTAGGGGATCTTGTTCGTGCTGTTCACCGGGATCGGGTGGGAAGACCTGCCCAAGAACTCTGGTTCGGGTCCGGGATGACGTGTTGGCGCAGGTTACGCGATTGGCAAACGCCGGGGTGTTCGAGCAGATGCACCAGGCGATGCCGGCCCGCAGCAACGCGGCCGGGCAGGTCGATTTCGCCCGGGTCATGATCGCTGGCTCGCACGTGTGGGCCAAAAAAAGACATCCCAGGGTTTGGGTTGTCAAGCAGCAGTAGCCTGGTCGGCGGCGCCGGGAGACCAGGCGGTGGCCTCGTTGTAAGGGGTGCGGGTCTCGAGGCAGCCGTGGAGGATGCCAACGAGCCGGTTGGCGAGCTGGCGTAGCGCGGCACGATGTTCCATGCCGCGGGCGCGATGCCGGTCGTAGTAGGCGCGGGCACCGGGTGAGGCGGTCAGAGCGCAGAACGCTTGCTGGGCTAGTGAATCAATGAGCCGGTCGTTATGGACGAACCGGGCGGCGACGATCTTCTTCTTGCCGGAGGCGCGGGTGATCGGGCTGGTGCCAGCGTAGTTTTTGCGGGCCTTGGCCGAGGCGTAGCGGCCGCGGGCATCTCCGAATTCGGCGAGCACCCGGGCACCGAGGATGACGCCTATCCCGGGCTGGGACAGGACTATCTCAGCATCCGGATGCCGTCCAAAATGCGCTTCCACCTGCGCGGCCAGTTCGGCGATCTGTTCTTGGAGCGTGATCAGGATTTGGATCGATGCCCGTGTGGTGGCCGCGTAGGCGGCATCGATCACCACGTCACGGCGTAGATGATCGGCTCGCAGTGCCGCCTGGACGCGAGTGGCTTTGGTGTCGACATCGCGGCGTCTGGCGCGGGTGAGTGCGGCACGGATCTGGTTGCGCGATAGCCGCGCTGCCGCAACAGGTTCGGGTGCTTTGGCCAACAGTTCCAAGGCATCGGACGCGGTGAGGTCCTCGAAGGCCTCGAGCGCTGCGGGGAAGTACTCACGTAACGAGTGCCGCAGCCGCTGCGTGGTGCGGGTCCGTTCCCAGATCAGCGTCTTGTGGGCACGGGCAACCACTTTCACCGCCTCGGCCTGCGGGCTGTCCGCTGCGACGAGCCGCAACTGGTGGGAGTCGGCGCGCACCATGTCGGCGAGCACGTGAGCATCGGCAGGATCGCTCTTGGCACCGGAGACCGTGTGCCTGTCTCGGTACCGTGCAGCCTGCAAGGGATTGACCGCATACACCGAGTAACTGGCGGCAACCAGGGCCGCGACCCACGGTCCCCGGTCGGTCTCGATACCGATGACCACGGCATCAGCTGCGGTGCCGGCGTCGAGGTGTTCGCCGATCAGTGCGTGCAGTCGCGTGATTCCGTCGACGCCTTCGGGTAGCCGGGCTCGGGCCAGTCTCTTGCCTGCCTGGTTCATCAATTCCACGTCGTGATGGTCTTGGGCCCAGTCGTCTCCGACGAATAGCAACAGTAATCCTCCTGTCTGGCACCTACTTTCGATATCAACAGCGTTCAGGAGAACACCCGGCGACCTAATGAAAAGTGCTCACGCCTTGGGCGGGCACGACATCCTAGCAGCGATCCGTTCTCCTGGCGGACCGGCGGGGGCACGATCTTTTTTCAGGACTCGATGTCCCGGGGGCGCAGAGTGCTCACCCGCCAGCCGCTACCAGTGGCGAGTCTGCCGCATCGACGGACCCGCTACACCTCATTAGGGGGCGATCTGACCGGGCCGAGCCCGGTCGACCGCAGCAAGTCCGGCTCTAAGATCCATGTGCTGACCGATCGCACGGGAATCCCGCTGATGGTGGGTGTTTCGGCGGCCAACAACAATGACGCGGAGGCTCTGCGTACGTTGGTGCGGGCAATCCCGGCCGTGCGGTCGCGGCGCGGGCCGCGCGGCGTAAGCCCGCGAAGTTGTACGC
>NZ_JBHXMY010000793.1:0-2194 GCF_042720195.1 Nocardia sp. NPDC058497
TCTCTAGGGGGGGGCCTCTAACTCACCCACTCTGTCCCCCCCGTAACCCCCCCGGGGGGCTGGGGGGCGGGGGGGGGACCCCGGGGCCCCCCGCCCGCCCCCCGATCCACAGATATTCAATGATCGTGCGGCATTCGCGCGCTGGTGGGATGGTCGGCACTGGCATCAGACCCCGTTCGATCGTGCGGTGATCGGGGAGCACGCCGACAGAGACGATGTCAGCGATGACCTCTTCATGGGGTTGCGATCCGTGGCCCACCCCAGGTGGTTTATCGGTACCGAACCAGTAATAGATCGACCGACAGCGGCGGCTGCCGCGAGTGGCTTCGAGCCGCCCGAACCCGGCTTGCAGTACCGGAGGGTGACGGCGCGGGCCGCGGCAGGCTACGAGCCACGGTTGAGCTTCGCCGAGATCGACGATGAAGGGTATGAAAGCCGGAAGGTCGAGTACTTCCCGATTGGCAGGATGGGTCTCGCCGACGGATTCATGGAGACTGAGCTCACCCAGTTGGCGGACGACCCAGTGGAGTCGCTGGAGCAGATCTCGCAGCGTCCTGGTTTCACTGCGGAGGAGATCACGCCGGAGGAGTTCCAAGTGGAATGGACTATCGCCGGCGGGGAGCAGCCCTGACCAGCCCCTCTGACATCAGCGTGGCATTTCGAGAAGGGTTGCCCTGGGTCTTCTGGTTCCGCCGACGACCACATGTCAATGCGGGTCCGGCCAGACAATCGCCGCCACCAGGACGATGGTAGGCACCGCGAAGGCGAGTACGAATCCGGCCGCGATCATTGGTCGCGGCTCTCTGCTGCGGTCAACCAGGCATCTATGTTGTCGAGCGGGCCCGTGACCACTACGCGCCACGGATTCGCCAGCGCGAAGCCTTCCGGCGAAGGATGGACAGTCATAGACCGTTTGGCGGCGCGCGCCGCGAGCGCGTCCAACCGCTCTCGGGTCGGGTTCATGGCGCCCACCTCCGCACCGGCCTACAGACCGGGCCACGCACCTTCGAAGCGCTCTGCGGCCAGTTGTCCAGGGCTGCCAGCAGCCGCCGAATTACCTCTGGCGGTGCAATCTCGATCGGGTCCGGATGTACGGGTTCAGGTGTCCGTCGTGGGAGCACGGTCCCCTCCTGCTCGGTGGAGAGCCAGCCCGGGCGAGCGATCGCATTCGGCTCGTACGGGCGGCCCGGTGGCAACGGAACCTCTCCCCGCGCCATGTCAATCAGTCGATGCTGTGATGTGCGGAAGTAGTAGCAACAGGGGTAGCAATCAGACACGGGCGCACGAGCGGGAGCATGATGGGCGGATGGACCGTAAACACGGTGTCGGCAAGCTGATTCGCGAGATGCGAGATGCGCGCGGCTGGTCTCAGGGTCGCCTCGCCGACGCGCTCGCGGAGCACTCCGGGCAGTCGATCAACCGGGAATCCGTTTCCCGGTGGGAATCCTGCAAACACAACCCTTCGCCCTACTGGCTCCGCCACCTCGCTGCTGTCCTAGACGTACCTTTTGCTGTGTTGGAGTCCGACGACGTGAACCGTAGGCAGTTCCTATCCTCGATGGCCGCAACCTCCGTCGCGCCCGTAGTGGCGTCCGACATACTCGCTGAAGGGTTTTCAGCGCGTTTGAGGGGAACCGGACCCAGCATCGACGCTTGGGCCGCGATGCTGGACGAATACGGAACGTCGTACATGGTGGCCGGAGCCGCCGAGATTCAGAAACGTCTGGTCGTAGACCTCGCTGTCATTCAGCAGCAATGCGAAGACCCGCGTATGTGGGGCCACGCCTCACGATTGGCAACGTTGTTCGCGAAGACGTTCCCGGGATCTGACGGCAGCAAGGCCGTGGGTTGGTACCGGATGGCCGCCGAGATGGCGGACCGCTCCGGCGACGTTGACACGCGGGTTTGGGTACGTGGCCGGGCGGCCATCGCCCTGGGCTACGAAGGTGCCTCGCTGCCGATCGCGACCATGTTCGCCGAGCAAGCTCTAGCTATTTCCGACCGGCCGTCACTCGGCCGGTTGAACGCCTTGTACGGGAAGGCTCATGCCGCCGCCATCACGGGCGACGCCGACACCGCACGTGTGCTCGACCTCGAAGGCCGACGCGTGTTCGACCAAGCCGGGTCCGAAGATGGCGAAGCCTCGGACTACGCGGTGCCGCATTGGCGGCTTGGTGTGTTCCGGTCTCTGCTC
>NZ_JBHXMY010000794.1:0-2191 GCF_042720195.1 Nocardia sp. NPDC058497
ACCTCGACCAAGCGGCAGAACTCCTCGGGGAGTTCGCGCCAGATGTCGACGGTGATCGGCTCGGGCTGAACGTTGTCCGGTCGCGCCCAATCGAAGATCGCTGACATGATTCGGAGCCTATCGACTGCGCTGGTCGGCTGTCGTCTACCGCAGCGCTATACCTCGAACCTGGTCACCTCTGATCGTCACCTTGCTCCGCGACCAGCGACTCACCCCAGCAGTCGCGACACCTCGCCGCCGAGGGTCGAAGCCCGGCTCCGGCACGACTTCTCGTCGGTCCCCGCGGGTGCCGTCCAGATGACGTCGATGTGGAAGACGCCCTGATTGGCGATGAGATTGCAGGCGGGGGCTACCTTACGGCCGCAATAGGCCGAGCGCTTCGAGATGCCGATCGGTTCGATCTCTTCGCCGGGGCACAGCATCAGCAGATTGGTGAACGATGCGTTGGCGGTCGGTGCCTTCTCGTACTCCCAGAGACCGATCTGAACCGTCGTGTCCCCGCCGCGCCATTCGCATTTCAACGGGTTGTCCCAGGGTGCCGGGCTCGTGAGCGTGGCACCGGCAGGGAGGCTGGGAAGCGCTCCCAGCTCAGCACAGCTCGGCAGTCCTTGCCTCGCAGCAGGTTTCGTCGTAACGGCGCTCGGGACCGTAGACGACGGTGCGGGTACCCGACACCGACGACTTCGCATCTTCCGGCGATAAGATTTCGGCAATATTCTGCCGATTTGCCGCCATGGTAGATCCCGGTTGATCGCGAGAGGTGTGATCGGCAGAATATTGCCGATTGTCTGATGCGTGGCGTACTCTCTCTAAACGAGGAGCCAATTCGGCAATATTCTGCTGACCCGATGCTGGGGGTGTAGGTGTGTTGAAGGAGATAGGCGCAGGAATCCGGGCGGAGCGGCGCCGCCATCAACTGACGCAGGAGCAGCTTGCTGAAATTGCGGGCACCTCCACACGCACGATTCGCGATATCGAGCACGGTCGAGGCTCGACCAGTATCGGGACGGTCGCCGCAGTGGCCAGCGCGCTGGGAATCACACTTGTGGTGGCGCCGTGACGGACTTCGAAGCATTGCGCAGGATCAGGAGCGCAGATGTCTACAAAGCCGGGTGTCTCGCAGCATCGATCAGCAGGACGTCGGATGGCGGCACCGAATTCCGGTACACCACTGCATATTCCGGTGATCCAGTCGCTTCCACCTTGGCGCTCGACCTCGAACCGGTCAGCAGCGCATCGGGGTCTGTGCCACCATTCTTCGCGGGCCTGCTGCCAGAGGGGCACCGGTTGACGGTGCTTCGCCGTGCCGTAAAAACCAGTGCTGATGACGAACTCAGCCTCCTGCTCGCCGTAGGAGCCGACGCGCCGGGCGACGTGCAGGTGTTTCCCGCCGGGGCGGACCTAGTTGACGCTCCCGCACTCGTCGACTGCATGTCGGCCGATGAGCTCGAATTCGACCGCCTGGTAGACGATGTCGATCGACAGGCGATCCCCGGTGTGCAGAACAAGGCAAGTGCGTCGATGATCAGCACGCCTATCGCAGCAGGTTTCGGTCGATTCATCCTGAAGCTGTCGCAGTCGGGATTTCCGCACCTGATCGAGAACGAAGCCGTGCACATGGCGGCGGCTAGGACGTTAAAGCTCGGGGTCGCTGAATCGGAACTAGTGCATGACAAATCCGGGCAATCAGGGTTGCTCGTCCGCCGCTTCGACCGCGTCCACGAAGGCGACTCGTGGCGTCGTCTCGCCTTCGAAGATGGCACTCAAGTGCTCGGGTTGCCACCATCCGCGAAGTACAACGTCGACGCGGTCCAGGTCGTCGAAGCGCTCGCTGGGAAGGTTCGCGCCCCTCTCCTCGCCGCACGAAACCTCTACTTGCAGTTCCTGTTTGCCTGGTTGACCGGCAACGGCGACCTGCACGCCAAGAACGTCGGGGTCCTGCGCGACAGCACGGGGCGCTGGGGCATCGCGCCGATCTACGACATTCCCTGCACCCTGGTCTACGACGACGTTTCGATGGCGCTGCCGATCGCCGGGCGAACCAAGGATCTACGAGCGAAGCACTGGGCTGAATTCGCCGTGGAAATCGGTCTGCCCGCCAAAGCCGCGAGGTCTGCGCAACAGGTCGCACTCCGTGCGGCCGCGACGGTCGATTTCGACCAGCTTCCGTTTACCGGTTCACCATGTAAAC
>NZ_JBHXMY010000795.1:0-2181 GCF_042720195.1 Nocardia sp. NPDC058497
ACCGGTGTAGTACAGCGCGACACCGACCGCGCCTGCCAGCGTCGCGGCGCCGGCCAGCACGAAGGTACCGACCCGAACGACCCGCGATCTCATCGCCACAGCCAAACACACGGCCCGGTGGGCGCGCCAATCCGGAATTCCGCTCAGCGCGAGTTGTAGTCGCCGGCAGCGGCGGGATCTTCGCGCGCCAGGGGAGATGGCGCGGAGGAAGTGGCAGGAGTGGTAGGAAAGGGGACGTGTCGGCATCTGGCGAGAGTTCTGGTTCGAACGAACGGTCCCGCGCGGTGGACGAGGTGGTGGAGCTGGTCAGTGCGCTGATCCGGTTCGACACCTCCAACACCGGTGAGCTGGCGACCACCAAAGGCGAGCGCGAATGCGCCGAGTGGGTGGCCGCGCAGCTGCAGGAGGTCGGATACGAGACCGAGTACGTCGAATCGGGCGCGCCCGGCCGCGGCAACGTGTTCGCGCGGTTGAAGGGCGCCGACGCCGGCCGCGGCGCCCTGATGATCCACGGGCACCTCGACGTCGTGCCCGCCGAAGCTTCCGACTGGAGCGTGCACCCGTTTTCCGGCGCGGTCCGTGACGGCTACGTGTGGGGTCGCGGCGCGATCGATATGAAAGACATGGTCGGCATGACGCTGGCCCTGGCCCGCCAGTTCAAAGCCGAAGGCACGGTGCCCCCGCGCGATCTGGTGTTCGCGTTCCTCGCCGACGAGGAGAACGGCGGCAAGTGGGGGTCGCAGTGGCTGGTCGACAACCGGCCCGACTTGTTCGACGGCGTCACCGAGGCCGTCGGCGAGGTCGGCGGGTTCTCACTGACCGTGCCGCGTCCCGACGGCACCGAACGCAGGCTCTACCTGGTCGAGACCGCGGAGAAGGGGCTGGGCTGGATGCGCCTGCGGGCCAAGGCTCGCGCCGGGCACGGCTCGTTCCTGCACGACGACAACGCCGTCACCATCCTCGCCGAAGCCGTCGCCCGGCTGGGCAGGCACACCTTCCCGGTGGTGCTCTCGGACTCGGTGGCCGAATTCCTCGCCGCCGTCAGCGAGGAGAGCGGGCTGCAGTTCGACCCGGAGGGCCCCGATATCGAGGGCCAGCTGGCCAAGCTCGGCACCATCTCCCGCATCATCGGCGCCACCCTGCGCGACACCGCCAATCCGACGATGCTGCAGGCGGGTTACAAGGCCAACGTCATCCCGCAGACCGCCGAGGCCGTGGTGGACTGCCGGGTCGTGCCGGGCCGGCAGGCCGCGTTCGAACGCGAGGTCGACGAGCTGATCGGCCCGGATGTCGAGCGCGAGTGGATCACCAAGCTCGACTCCTACGAAACCACCTTCGACGGGCACCTCGTCGACGCGATGAACGACGCGGTGCTGGCCAACGACGCCAACGGGCGCACCGTGCCCTACATGCTCTCCGGCGGCACCGACGCGAAAGCGTTCGCGCGGTTGGGTATTCGCTGCTTCGGCTTCGCGCCGCTGCAGCTGCCGCCGGAGCTGGACTTCACCGCCCTGTTCCACGGGGTGGACGAGCGGGTGCCGGTGCAGTCACTGGAATTCGGCACCCGGGTACTGGAACACTTCCTCCTGCACAGCTGAGCACCGACGCCACGAATCGGAGAACCCATGAGCTACAACCCGTATGACGCACTGCCGCAGGTTCCGTCGTTCACCGTCACTTCTGCCGACATCACCGATGGTCAGCCGCTGGCCAACGATCAGGTGTCCGGGGTGTTCGGGGCCGGCGGCAAGGACATCTCGCCGCAGCTGAGCTGGTCCGGCTTCCCGGAGGACACCCAGAGCTTCGCGGTGACGGTGTATGATCCGGACGCCCCGACCGCGTCCGGTTTCTGGCACTGGGCCGTCGCCAACATCCCGGCCTCGGTCACCTCCCTCGACGCCGGTGCGGGCAGCGAAGGCGGGACACTGCCCGCCGGCGCGGTGACACTGCGCAACGACGGCGGCTTCCCCGGCTTCGTCGGCGCCGCGCCCCCGCAGGGCCATGGGCCGCACCGGTACTTCGTGGTGGTGCACGCCGTCGACGTCCCCGAGCTGGAAGTCGGGCCGGACGCGGCGCCCGCCTACCTCGGGTTCAACCTGTTCTTCCACACCCTCGGCCGGGCCACCCTGATCGGCACCTACGAGCAGAACTGACCTGACACGGCGGCTGTCTCTTATACAC
>NZ_JBHXMY010000796.1:0-2167 GCF_042720195.1 Nocardia sp. NPDC058497
CGGCAACGGAGTCCAGCTGTGCTCGGCCACGGTATTCCAGGCCGGAAAGTACCCGCTGCGCGGACGGTTCTCGCTGTCCGGGGGCAATCCCCACGTTGCCGACGCGCCTGACATCGGCCGCGGTCTCGGCTTGCAGATTCAGCTCCCCGATCGCGAACAATGGCGTTTGGCGATGATCAATCAGCCGGTCTTCCTCGACCCGACGCCGCAAGACTTCTACGACCGGAACCTGGCTTTCGCCAAGGACCCGGCCACCGGAAAACCGAATCCGCGCACGGTGTCGGACTATCTGGCCGCCCACCCGCGCACAGTCGCGGCGATGGCGATCACGAAATCCACGCCGGTCGCGCCGACGTTCACAGCGTCGACCTTCCACGGCATCAACGCGTTCATGTTCACCGATGCCGACGGGGTGACCGTCCCGGTCCGGTGGAAACTCGTGCCCGAGACGGCGATTGCCGCGGAGTCGACGGTGAGCGGACCCAATGCCCTGTTCGATCAGCTCGCCGCGGATATTCGGCAGTTGCCCAGACGCTGGACGATGCTGATCGTCGTCGGTGTCCCCGGGCAGGACCGAACCGATGACGCCACGATCGCGTGGCCGGCGCAGCGACGAAGTGTGGCTGTCGGCACCGTCGTACTGACCGACATCGCCACCGAGACATCGGCCAATGTGCGCGATGTGAACTTCGATCCGCTGGTGTTGCCCACCGGTATCGCCCCCTCCGACGATCCGCTGCTCTCGGCGCGATCGGCCGCCTACGCCGAGTCTTTCCGGCGGCGCACCGGGGAACCCGGCGGCCGCGGTTCGGTGGAAGCGCGGGGCCGGGCATGAACTCCGCGCATCCGATACCACCGGCCCGGTTCGACCTGTTGGCGCGAATCCTGCATTGGACAATGGCGGCCCTGATCGTGGCGATGCTGTTCCTCGGCGCGGCCCTGGTCGGTTCGCTCGGCAACTACCATCGCGCGCTGGTCCTGCACGAGTCCGTCGGTGTCGCCGTGCTGGTGCTCGCCCTGATTCGGATCGTCAACCGGCTACGGCGCACGGCGCCGCCACAGATACCCGCGATCAGTCGCCCGGAACGGATCGTCGCGACCGGCTCCGAAGTGCTCATGTACGCCCTGTTCACCGCGCAACCCATTGTGGGCTGGGCGCTCGTGTCAGCGTCCGGCGCGCCGATCCGGGTGTTCGGTGGGGTGCTGCTGCCTGCCATCGCCCCGGCGAACGCGCACCTCTACCACCTGCTGCGGGACGTGCATACCTTCCTCGCGTTCGGGCTGCTCGCGGTCTTCACCGCACATATGTGCGCGGTACTCGCGCATTCCTTGGTGCTGCGCGATCAGGTGCTGAACCGCATGCTGCGCACGCCGAGGTTCCGCCGAACCTCGACCGAGCCTGCACCGGGCCACCCACTGCAGGCTCCGGTCCCGACGCCGCCCGACAGCTGATCCGGCGCCATCGAGCCTCTCACCTGATATGCCAGGTGAGAGGCTTTTTTCGGCATCTGTTCACGCGGTCCGGTCCCGCCGCGCAGGGTAGGACGTAATAGACTGGTAGTACCGAATCCGGGAAGGAACGATGTCTTATGCGCGGGCGACAGCCGCCACCCGCAAAGTCCGGGATCGGGCTCGGGGGAAAGCTTCTGGTTCTCGTCGTTCTCGGCTGGGTAGCCGTCGGGCTGCTCGCCGCGGGCCAGCGACAATACTTCGCGCACCTACCCAAGGAATGCTCCGACTGGGCGACGATCGCGGTCACCGCCGCCGCGGGTCCGGCCAACTACATCGGCCTGAACCCGCGGGTCAGCCAGTGCGAGGTGCCCCAACCGAGCCAGTAGCCCGGTCACATAGCCGCGGGTACCGGTGCCTTCTCCCGCTGCTGTAGTTCGCGCAGGCGAGCGCCCTCGACGTCGATGTCGGGGACGATCCTGTCCAGCCATTTCGGCAGCCACCATGCCCATTTGCCGAGCAGCACCAGCAGCGCGGGGATGAGCACCATGCGGACGACGAACGCGTCCAGCGCGACGCCTGCCGCGAGCGCGAAGCCCATGGACTTGGCGGTGACGTCGGACTCGAGCATGAACGAGCCGAACACCGAGATCATGATGATCGCCGCCGAGGTCACCACGCGCGCGCCGTGGTGATAGCCGTTGATCACGGCGTCGGT
>NZ_JBHXMY010000797.1:0-2163 GCF_042720195.1 Nocardia sp. NPDC058497
AGCCGGATGCGAATTCAACCCCGTTCCGACCGTTGGACATGGTGTCTACAACGTACCACTCCTCTGCGATGCGCATCTTATCTTTCAACTTTTCGACAACGCTTCCCGCGCGGATTCTGATGTTGTTGGTGATCGTGGCCAACCCGGCACTAGTCACCGCAGGGTTGGGGTACGCGCCACCAAACGAATGGAAGTGGCGTTCAGGTGTCCACACTGCAGCAAATCCGTTGGCGTCGGCGAATTTAACGGCGTCGACCAGCAGAGCGTAGTTTGCTCGTGCGTCTGCAGAGTTACTTGCGAAGAAGAAGAGCGAGAGGTCCACTGACTGATTACTCCTGCGTGGATGCACCGGCCATAGCCGGAAGGTTTTTGCGTACACTGGAATTCGGGATGTATCCGATGCTCTCAAAGTACGCGAGATATCGTTCGAGCACGGCAGAGTCGGCCGGCGGGTAATTGATACCGATTACGGCAAGCGCCTTCCGGGTATTGCTGTCATCGAACATCATTGCCCGGCGGGCTGCCCACTCCCGGGACTCGCTCAGCAGCGCGGCACCTGCCAACGAAAAGTCGCCGGTGGATGCAAGTGTGCTCGCTTCGTCCCTCAGTCGTTTTCGAAATTCATTGGCACTCACTTCAGTTATCCGATGACCGCGGGATCGCAGCAAGTCCAGGATCATACGTACCGGCACATGCCGATTATTGACAATATGGAAAGTTTGCCCGTCGGGCAGTGCGTTGGTTGCTATCCTCGTAATCGCTTCTGCGGCATAGTCCACCGGCACTAACTCAATATGTGTCTCCATCGCTGCAGGTGCGACGCCGAGCACTGCGATTGCGCGGACGATATTCCAGAACCCGTGGGTGGCTCCTGCGCCGGTTCGCGTGTGGCCAGAGATCAAACTGACACGGTAGATAGAGGTGGGTACCCCTCGCTCCGATGCAGACTCGACCAAGGACTCAGCGACCCACTTGGATGTCACGTACCCGGAATACTCCACGTCTGCGAAGTCGGGTCTGTCCTGTTCGAGAATCTGCGCTCCCACCGGATATTCTGCTCCGGAGAACATCGAAGTGGTCGAAATGTAGTGCAGCGATGTCCTGCTACCGCTGCCAGCCATCCGAAGCAGCTCCCGGGTGCCGCCTACATTCGCGGCGCGCACGCGTTCATATTCGTCGACATGACTGACCTGTGCACCGCAGTGGACGATCGTGCTGATGCGCGAACATAGCATGTCGAATACCTCGGATTCGATACCGAGTCCAGGTGCAGCGAGGTCGGCGGGTAGAGCAATGATTCGGTTGCGAATGCGCGGATTCCAAAGCCCGAATCTCAGCAGCGAATCAGTGACCTTCGCCGCGGCTTCGTCGTCTGTCCGTGCGCGAACCAGGCACCAGATCGTCCCGTCGGTATGCTCGATCAGGTCGTGCAGGATATGCGCGCCGAGGAAACCTGTCGCTCCCGTCAGCAGTATCTGGTTATCGGGAGAGTCGGGTTCGTCCTGAGTGCGCGGCAGCGTTTCCAGCAATCGGAGGTCGGCTTCGACCAGGTCAGCGGTCGCTGATGTCGATCGCCCGTCGATAAGGGCGGCGAGACTCGCCACGCTGGGGGTGCGAAAGAAATCGCGGAGCGGTAGCTGCAACCCGGTCTCGGCCATAAGAAGGCTGCGTACTTGGAATGCGAGCAGGGAATTTCCGCCCTGCGCGTAGAAGTCTTGGTCTCGTCCTACCTCGTCGACCCCGAGCACTGCGGCGAACGTCCGTGCGACCAGCTGTTCCGTGGGAGTCTGCGGCCGCTGCGTGGAGACCTTCAACGCTGGGATCTGAGACTCCAACGCCCCTCGATCTAACATTCCCCGCGGCGGGGTTCGCCACAACCCCCCAAACAGAAAAAACCCCGGAACCATCGGTGATGGCAATGTCGCAAACAGCTCGGCTCGGAGTTGGCTCGGAACGGGTGCCGTGCCGGCCTTTGGCACCACGAACGCGGCAAGCTGCTGCAAACCAGCCGACTCGCCGACAAGGACAACGGCTTGCGCCACTGAATCGGTGGCCAGCAGTCGGGACTCGATCTCGCCGAGCTCGATCCGCTGGCCACGAAATTTGACCTGGGAGTCTGTGCGGCCCAGGTACTCGAGTGGTCCTTCGGCTTTCCACACAGCC
>NZ_JBHXMY010000798.1:0-2162 GCF_042720195.1 Nocardia sp. NPDC058497
CCCAGGCCTACGCCCATCACAACGTGCCCTGTTTCGACTACTACGCCGCCGACGCCGACGACCTACCGCCGTCGACCGAACTCTCCGACGTGAAACCCACCGGCGACTGGCTCGCCGACGAACACCCGAATCCGCCCATAGAACAGCCACTTCCGGTGATCCCCCTGGGCGGCAAGAAAGTCCAGGACGGCGACTGGTAACCCGCATGAGGCCTGCGGTGGACTACCTTGCCCCGCAGGTCAACCGGCTGATCCGGCGAACCTGCCACGCGGCCGGCCCGCGCGGACGTACGATCCGAGCGTGGCCGAATCGAATGGTTCCACCCCGCTGCGTGTGCTGGTCTACAGCAACGATGCCGACACCAGGCAACAGGTGATCCTGGCGCTGGGCCGTAAGCCGCGCGCCGATCTACCGGAGCTCGACTTCTTCGAGGTCGCCACCGCGCCGGTGGTCATCGAGCAGATGGACGCGGGCGGGATCGATCTGGCGATCCTCGACGGGGAATCCGCGCCTGCGGGTGGCCTCGGCATCGCCAAGCAGCTCAAGGACGAGATCGAGGAGTGCCCGCCGGTGGTCGTGCTGACCGGCAGGCCTGACGACGCCTGGCTGGCGAACTGGTCGCGCGCCGAGGCGGCGGTGTCGCACCCGATCGACCCCATGCAGCTGACCCGCGCGGTGACCACCATCCTGCTCGCCCGCTGAGCAGGCCGGGCATAGTCCCGATCCCTCGGATAGTCCGCGTCGCACAGTTCTGTCTATCACCACTGGTAACACCAGTGGTTACTCGTCGTGCGCCCGTCCGGGATTACCCCCGGATCGCTCATGAATCGCGGTACCGAAATCGATCAAACCCCGCCCCGGAAACGCGCGGCGGACCACCGAAACGGCGGTAGTCTGTGCTCTAGCTCACACGAGCGCGGGCTCTTGTATAACGCTCCGCCATCGCTGCACAGCCTTGCGCGAGCCCCGTATCGGCGGACAACGTTGTCGGCCCCGTCTCGCCAAAGCTGCCGTCCGCGGCCGGGCCACACGGCTCGACCTGCTCCAGCGAGGAGGGGAAAGCAGTCGTGAATATCGAGGTGCCCGCGCTCGTACTCGGCGCCATCGCCGCCGCGTTCGCGGTGTTCTCCGTCATCATGGCGGCGCTGATCGGCCCGAAGCGCTACAACAGGGCCAAGCTGGAACCCTACGAATGCGGCATCGAGCCGACACCGCACGCCATCGCGGGCGGCCCGGGAAACGCCACGGGACAGCGCTTTCCGGTGAAGTACTACCTCACCGCGATGTTGTTCATCATCTTCGACATCGAGATCGTGTTCCTCTACCCGTGGGCCGTGCATTTCGATGCGCTCGGGCTCTTCGGGCTCGCCGCGATGGCGCTGTTCATCGTCAATGTGTCGGTCGCCTACGCCTACGAGTGGCGGCGCGGCGGCCTGAGCTGGGAATGAGTGGGAAATAATGGGTCTCGAAGAGAAACTGCCCAGCGGGTTCCTGCTGAGCACCGTCGAGGATTTCGCCGGCTACCTGCGCAAGGGCTCGGTCTGGCCCGCGACGTTCGGCCTGGCCTGCTGCGCGATCGAGATGATGGCGACCGGCGCAGGGCGATTCGACATCGCCCGCTTCGGCATGGAGGCGTTCCGCGCCTCCCCGCGCCAGGCCGATCTGATGATCGTCGCGGGCCGGGTCAGCCAGAAGATGGCACCGGTGCTGCGCCAGGTCTACGACCAGATGACCGAACCCAAATGGGTACTGGCCATGGGCGTCTGCGCGTCCTCGGGCGGCATGTTCAACAACTACGCGATCGTGCAGGGTGTCGACCACATCGTCCCGGTCGACATCTACCTACCCGGCTGCCCGCCGCGCCCGGAGATGCTGCTCAACGCGATCCTCGCGCTGCACGCCAAGATCGCCGAGATGCCGATGGGCGTCAACCGCGAGGAAGCGATCCGCGCCGCCGAACAGGCCGCGCTGGCCAGCACGCCGACCATCCGGATGGAGGGCCTGCTGCGATGACCTTCGACGCGCCCGACAACGCCGACAGCAATGCGGGACAAAACATTCCGGAGGAAACTCCCACCGCACCCACACCTCCGTCCCCACCTGAGGACGCGGTGATCGGCACCCGCCGCGGCATGTTCGGTGTCACCGGCACCGGTGACACC
>NZ_JBHXMY010000799.1:0-2159 GCF_042720195.1 Nocardia sp. NPDC058497
GGGACCTCGACCAGACGCCAGCGCTGGGTGGCCGACAGCGGACGGGTCTCCATCAGCTGAACGCGGTCGCCGACGCCGGCGATCTCGTTATCACTCCAAAGCTGGGCTTCCTGAGCCTTCTTGACGATGCAGCGCGGGAACTACCCTTCACTCCAACCACTTTCGTTGACCGATTCAGACCAAAGCTCCAGGCTCTTCGCGATCTCGGCCACATCCACATCGCCCGTCGCGATGCGGTTCATCAGCTCCTCCTGCTCGTCGGGGAGTGGGCGAACACGATATCCGTTCAGTCGGAGCATGGCGACACTCGCGACGAACGCGGTTCGCTTGTTGCCGTCGATGAGCGCGTGGTTTCGTGCGATCGAATGCAGAAGAGCGGCGGCCTTGAGGAACAGCCCTGGGTAGGCTTCCTGGCCGAATACTGTCGCTTTCGGCCGCTCGACAGCGCTAGCCAGTAGACCGATGTCAGCCACGGCGTGCGGCGTCTTATTCACCTTGCGGGCAATGGCGACGACCTCAGCGAGATCGAGATGGATCACGCGAGTCGCCGCATCAGCTCGGCGTGCTCGTCCATGATCGAGTCGATCATGGACCCGAACGCCTCTGCTTGCCGAGTGACATACATGTGAATCGCCTCTTGGGCCAAGTCCTGTTTGCTCCGCCCAAGTCGTTCAGCCAGCTCAGTCAGCCGTCGGTCATCGTCCCCGTTGAGCCGCAGTGTCATCGCCATGACGCCATGGTATCAGCCAGGTATCAGCCCTCTGATGGTACGACGAAGGCCCGCTTCCACGAGGGAAACGGGCCTTCGTACTGCAACGATCTCGATGGATCGAGGAGGGACCTTACTTGGCCTTCTCCAGGACCTCGACCAGACGCCAGCGCTTGGTGGCCGACAGCGGACGGGTCTCCATCAGCTGAACGCGGTCGCCGACGCCGGCGATCTCGTTCTCGTCATGCGCCTTCACCTTGGAGGTGGTGCGAATGATCTTGCCGTAGAGCTTGTGCCGGTGACGGTCTTCCAGCTCGACGACGATCGTCTTGTTCATCTTGTCCGAGACGACGTAGCCGCTGCGTACCTTGCGGCTGTTGCGCTCTTCCTGGTTCTCGCTCATGCCGCATCTCCCTTGCCAGCGGGTGCCGTGGCCAGGCCGAGCTCGCGCTCACGCATGACCGTGTAGATGCGCGCAATCTCGTGGCGGACGACGCGCAGTCGACGGTTGTTGTCGAGCTGACCCGTCGCCATCTGGAAGCGCAGGTTGAACAGCTCTTCCTTCGACTCACGCAGGCGGGCGACAAGCTCCTCTTCGTTGAGCTCGCGGAGCTCTGCGGCCGGTGTTCCGGTAGCCATCAGAACTGCTCCTCCCTGGTCACGATCCTGCACTTCATGGGGAGCTTGTGCATCGCGCGGCGCAGGGCCTCGCGAGCGGTCTCCTCGTTGGGGTAAGACATCTCGAACATGACCCGACCGGGCTTCACGTTCGCGACCCACCACTCCGGCGAACCCTTACCGGAACCCATGCGGGTCTCGGCAGGCTTCTTGGTGAGCGGGCGGTCGGGGTAGATGTTGATCCAGATCTTGCCGCCACGCTTGATGTGGCGGGTCATCGCGATACGCGCCGACTCGATCTGACGGTTGGTGACGTAGGCGGGCTCGAGAGCCTGGATGCCGTACTCACCGAACGCCACCGCGGTGCCGCCCTTGGACATGCCGGAGCGGCCGGGGTGGTGCTGCTTGCGGTGCTTGACCCTACGGGGCATCAGCATGCGTCAGCCCTCCTGACTCTCTGCCGGAGCCTCCGCCACTGCAGTGGCGGCACGCCCGACCTCGGTGCTGGTCGCGGTGGTGCCGGTGGCGCCGGACCGACGAGGGCGGCTCGGACGCTCGCGACGCGGGCGCTCCGGAGCGGCAGCGGCAGCGGTCAGCTCACGACGACCACCGACGATGTCACCCTTGTAGATCCAGACCTTCACGCCGATGCGACCGAAGGTGGTCTTGGCCTCGTAGAGGCCGTAGTCGATGTCCGCGCGCAGCGTGTGCAGCGGGACGCGACCCTCACGGTAGAACTCCGAGCGCGACATTTCGGCGCCACCGAGGCGGCCCGAGCACTGCACGCGGATGCCCTTGACGTTCGGCGAACGCATGGCCGACTGGATGGCCT
>NZ_JBHXMY010000800.1:0-2149 GCF_042720195.1 Nocardia sp. NPDC058497
GTGTCTATAATGTGGTCTAGATCATATGGTACGGTCACCGGCATGGCACGCGTAGACGGCGAAGTCGCACCGGCCGGCGGTGGTGCGGCGGGGCGCGGTGGCCTGGATGTGCCGGAGCCGGATCAGGGCAGTGCCGCGCGGATTGTCCGGCGGAATTTCTCCGTCACCGTCCTTTCCAGCGTGGCCACTCTCGGCCGTGCGCTGCGAATCGGCGCCGGTGCCGTCTACATCGGCACCGCGGATGCGATGCGGTGGCGTTTCCAGGTCCACGAAACACTCGCGCAGGCATGGTTTCTGATCAGGGTCACGGCAGTACCGAGTATTTTGATGGCCATTCCGTTCGGTGTCATCGTTTCCGCGCAGGTCGGCAATATCGTGTCCGAACTCGGCGCCGATTCGATGATCGGCGCGGCGGGCGGGCTCGGTGTCATCAAACAGGGTGCGCCGATGGCCACCGCGATGCTGCTCGGCGGCGCGGGCGCCGCCGCCATCGCGGCGGATCTGGGCGCGCGGACCATCCGGGAAGAAGTCGACGCGCTGCGGGTGATGGGTGTCGACCCGGTGCAACGCCTGGTCGTGCCGCGCATCGCGGCGATGATGCTCGTCGCGCCGCTGCTCAATATCCTGATCATCTTCATCGGCGTCGCTTCCGGTTTCGTGGTCGCGGTGTCGGCGTTGAACGTCACGCCGGGCAGTTACTGGCAGTCGTTCGGGTCCTTCACCACGCCGGTCGACCTGTGGGTGTCGCTGGTCAAGGCGCTGATCTTCGGCTTCCTCGTCGTGGTCATCGCCTGTCAGCGGGGGCTGGAAGCCACCGGTGGGCCGCGCGGTGTCGCCGACGGTGTCAATGCCGCGGTCGTGATGTCCATCGCCGCGGCCGTCGTCCTCAACACCGTGATCACGCAGGTGGTCACCATGTTCTTCCCGGTGCGGATGGCGTGATGACCGCGGCTCCCTACTATCCCGTCGGTCTGCGCTGGGTCGGTCGGCTCCGGCGCACCCGGATCCGGCCGCTCGGTCCGATCGAGTCCATCGGCTTCGTGCTCGGATTCGGTTGGCAGGTGCTGTCTTCGGTGCCGTACACGCTCATGCGCTACCGCCGTCAGACGCTCACGATGGTGACGGACATGACCTGGGGTCGCGGCTCGGTGATCATCGGCGGCGGTGTGGTGCCGCTGATGCTGTTGCTCGGCGCCGCCATGGGCGCTTCCATCGGCATCGAGGCCTTCAGCGCGCTGAACCTGCTCTCGCTCGGTCAGCTCAGCGGACTCATCTCGGCGTTCGGTGTGACGCGGGAGCTCGCGCCGATCGCGGCCGGAATCGGGTTCGCGGCACAGGCCGGGTGCCGGATGACCGCCGAGATCGGGTCCATGCGCATCTCCGAGGAGATCGACGCACTCGAATCGCTCGGCATCCGGTCGGTGCCGTTCGTCGTGACGACCCGGGTGATCGCCGGAATCATCGCTGTCGCACCGGCATTCGTCGTCGCCCTGATTCTGAGCTACGCCTCGTGCGCGCTGATCGTCACCACGATCCACGGCACGCCGACGGGGACATACGACCACTACTTCGATCAGTTCGTGGTCGGCTGGGATGTGTTCGCCGCGACCGTGAAGGTGATGGTGTTCGCGGTGGCCGTCGTGCTGATCCACTGCTACCAGGGCTATTTCGCCACCGGCGGGCCCGAGGGCGTCGGGATCGGGTCGGGTCGGGCCATCCGCGCCAGCCTGGTGTCGATCATCGCCCTGGACATGATCGCCACCATCGTCCTGTGGGGATTCCAGTCTCCCGTCACGTTCACCGGGTGATGCCATGCCTGCCTATGCCCTGCCTGGAACAGAAGTCGGGCCACGTCGCGCCCGCCTACTCGGCGCGAGCGCTGTCGTCCTCACGCTGCTCGCTCTCCTCGCCTGGCGCGTCGCACCCGACAGCCGACCCGGCGACGAGATCCGGGTTGCGCTGCTGGTCGGCCAGATCGGTGCCGGCGTCGGACCGGGGACCGATGTCCGGCTCGACGGCGTGCGGGTCGGGTAGGTCGACGCGATCGAGTTCGCCGGACACGGCACCCAGCGAATCGGCCTGACACTGAACCGGTCACACCAGTTCGGGCTGACCGAGACAGTCACCGTCGACAACGCGCCGGGCAACC
>NZ_JBHXMY010000801.1:0-2146 GCF_042720195.1 Nocardia sp. NPDC058497
CCGCCGGGGCCGGCGCCCCCGCGCCCGTGCGCGAGCGCGCCGTGGCCAGGGTGTTCGCCGATGTGCTGGAACGGGATTCGGTCGGAATCGACGACAGCTTCTTCGATCTCGGCGGCACCTCGCTGTTGGTCTTCACACTCCGGTCGGAGCTGCGGACCCGGCTCGGCATCGATGCCGACCCACGCATGCTGTTCGAGGCGCCGACGCCGCGTGCGGTGACGGCGGCGGTGACGGCCGAGTCCGGCGCGGCGGCGGCCGAGAACTGGACCGACATGCTGATCGCCGACGCGTGCCTGGATCCCACGATCACGGTGCCGGAGGCGTTCCCGGTGCCCCCGACCTCGGCAGACGAGGTGCTGCTGACCGGCGCCACCGGCTTCGTCGGCATCCATCTGCTGCGTGAGCTGCTCGACCGCACCGCATCGCGCGTCTGGTGCCTTGTCCGCGCCGAGGACGCCGACGGCGTGCGCCGCCGCCTCGAAACGACGCTCCAGCGGTACGGACTCGGGACCGAGGGGCTCGCGGACCGGGTCGTGCCGGTGCCGGGCGACCTCGCCGCGCCGGGCTTCGGGCTCGCCGGCGACACCTGGGCCGAGCTGGCCGCGCGGATCGAGGTGATCTACCACAACGGCGCCCGCGTGAATCATCTGGAATCCTATGCCGCCCTGCGCCCGGCCAATATCGCCGGAACCGTCGAGATCCTGCGGCTGGCGGTCGACACCAGGGTGAAGGCCTTGCATTTCGTGTCCACCGTGTCGGCCGCGGTCGGTGCCGGGCACACCGGAATCGTCACCGAGCGCACGGCGATCACCGCCGCCCAGGTGCCGCGCAACGGGTATCTGGCCACCAAATGGGTGGCCGAGCAGCTGGTCCTCGCGGCAGCCGAACGCGGGTTGCCGGTCGCGGTGCACCGGCCCGGTCTGGTCGCCGGATCGATCAGCAGCGGCGCGAACAGTGCCGATGACGCGTTCTGGACGCTCATCCGGTCGGCCGCCCATCTCGGGGTCGCGCCCGACATCGAATCCGCCGACGTCACCTTGGCCCCGGTGGACTACGTGGCCCGCGCACTGGTCGCGCTCGCCACCGGGCGGCAGCCGAACACCGAGATCTACCACCTGGTCAACAGCGCGCCCACCAATGTCGGAGACATTCTGAATACATTGCGCCGCAGCGGTTTTCCCGTCGAGACGGTGTCGGTGGCCGAGGCCGCCGAGCGACTGGCCGGGCAGATCGCGCAGCACGCCGACCTCATGCGCGCGGCACTCGTCGCCGACAATTACCTCAACGGCGGCGGCGATGCCCTGATCGTCGACGACACCGGCACCCGAGCGGTACTGGCTGAATCCGGTGTGTGTTGTCCGGCGATAGATGCCGCTGTCCTACAGCGTTATGTCGACGGTTTCATCGCCGAGGGTCTGCTACCGATACCGGTCGAGGTCCGCTAGCCGCCGAAAAAAACTCGGTTGTCAGTGCTCCCGGGACATCATTAGCGTGTCTACCGTTTGTGACCGACACACCGAGAGGACACTCCTTGCACCCCGACACCGAACGCGACATCAGGTCGTCGTTCGTCAACTGCTCGAAAGGCGACGCCAAACGCCTGTCCGTGCCGCGTGACCTCGATGCTCGTCCCTGGGACGATCTCGACTTCCTCGGCTGGACCGACCCGTCGTACCCGGGCCGCTGCTATCTCGCGGTTCCGCGTGACGGCGACCTGGTCGGTGTCGCCCTGCGGCACGAGACCGGCGGATCGGGCAAGACGCAGATGTGCGCGTTCTGCCTGACCACCCACACCGGCGGCGGCGTCTCGCTGATGACCGCGAACAAGGCCGGGGAATCGGGACGGCGCGGCAATACGGTCGGCAGCTATATCTGCACCGATCTGGCCTGCTCGCTGTATGCCCGCAACAAGAAGCGGCCCGCGCTGGGTAGCCGGTATCGCGAGGACCTGACGCCGGAGGAGAAGGCGCAGCGGGTGCGCGAGAACCTCTACGCGTTCCTGGACCGCCTGTACACCTAGCCGATTCGCCCCGCCACACGACAAAGGAGGTAGCTGCCATGTGCCGACACTCGAGACCCCGCACGCCAGACGACCCGAGTTCTCTTGCAGAACAACAGAACTGGGGTCGTCAGGTGCCTTGCCGGT
>NZ_JBHXMY010000802.1:0-2145 GCF_042720195.1 Nocardia sp. NPDC058497
CAACAGGGCGAGTGCGGTACACACCACGATCTGCAGGACAACCCAGCCGAGCAGCCGGAACGGCCGATACCCGTAGCCGCACAGCAGATCCGAGACCACACCGACGCCACGCTGCCAGCCCGGCGCCATCGTGCGGCGGCGAGCCCGGGACAACGCCAGCCCGCACCGATCCTCGTCCTCGGTGTTCTTGGCGCGGCGGTGCAGCTCGACGGCACCGCTCCAGGCACGCACCGCGTGCGCGGGCAGCCCCCAGCGGGACAGCGCGGCGGCTGTCGTCTCGTATCGGTCGGCGAGCAGTGCGTTCTGGGTCGGGCTCAGTCGCAGTGGTCCACGGAATTCGACTTCGGCGGCGATCAGCCCGGCGAGCAATGGCGCACGCCAGCCCTCCTCGCGCGGCACCGCGTCCTCGTCGTCCGGCGCGGTGCTCGGCACCTGACCGTACAGTGCGTCGAAACGCAGCTTGTTGCTCCGGCCCCGGGTGAACAGTTCCGGACGATCGAGCAGGGCCTCGATGTGGTTGTCCAGGTCGTTCACGATGTCGGTTTCCGCGACTCCGGGCGAATCGAGTCGCTTGGTGTAGCGCAGTGCGCGGTCGCCGATATCCTTGGTGACCGCATCGTGCTGTGAAGAGTGCGCCCCACCCCTGGACATCCGGCTACCCCTGTGTCACACCGATCCGATCATGTTCCAGGGTAACCTTTTTCGCCGATGCGATGCAGTTTGTAGACCAGTACGTCGCGCGGCTCGTTGTCGCCGAAATACCGTTCGTCGTGCTCACGCAGCACGAAACCGAAATCCTCGAACAGCTTGTAGGCGGAGACATTCTTCGGGTCCACGGTCAACCAGACCTCGTCCACGTCTCCCTTTTGCTGACACACCCAGACGCTGTGCCGCAGCAGCCCTCGCCCGTAGCCGCAGCCGCGCCGATCGGGCGAGACGGCCAGGCTGATCAGCCATGCCCGCCCGCTGTCGCCCATGATGGTCAGCGCGTACCCGACCAGTTTGTCCTCGTCGTCGCCGGGTTCGACAGCGACCACGCAGCGGGAACTGTCCGCCTCCAGCAACTGCCGGAGCACGAAGAAGGGATACCGGTCACGAAAAGCCGCGCCGTCTATGACCTGGATATCGGGCAGATCGGCCCGTGTCGGGGCCCGGTACCGCACAGTTTCCGCGATGGTGGTCATCTGCTCCCTTGCGTTCGCGCACAAGAACCCTGAGGTCAAGCCTAGTCGCCCCCACCTGATCCCCGACATCGAAACCAGGGGAAGTGTACTCAGCGTTTACCTGCCACCTGCGGCGGTTCCAGGTCCGCGCGTCGAGCTACCCGTTCCGCTTACAGCGCCAAACGGACCATGTCCGCCGTGCGGGCCAGGCCAGGGAACGCCTCGGGGGTGGAGCGCGGGTGCAGTGCGTGCACGGCGAGGCGGAACATCAACGCGCGCAACAGCATCTGCGGCCATTCCGGCAGGGAGGACCAACGGTCGAGGAGTCCGTCGTCGCCGCCGCCCCAGGCCAGCGCGTCGATGACGACCACGCCGGCGGCCCAGATCGCCGGGCGCCAGTAGGGGGTGATGTCGGTGAGGCCGGGGGTGTGCGCGCCGGCGAACAGGACGGTGCCGAAGAGATCGCCGTGGACGAGCTGGTCGGGGCTGCGGACCGGTTTACGCAGGGTCGAGAGCTGGCCGATCAGTTCGAGGCTGCGCTGGGCGTCGGGGGTGGTGGCGATCGGGACGCCGCCGGTGCGCAGGCTGCGCAGCGGTACCGGCTCCCAGGCGGCGCGGTCGGCGGCGACGAACACGTCGACGTCGACCCAGGGCGCGACCGGGGGCTGGACCAGGAAACGGGGACGGTCCAATTGCGCCGTCGCCTTGTGCAACCGCAGCGACACCGAGACCACCTCGTCGTAGCGCGCTTCCGGCGCGCCGTCGACGTAGGTGTCGGCGCGCCAGCCCGAGACCACATACCGGCCGTCGGTGGCCCGCACCGGGCGCGCCACCCGCAGCCCGTCGACCGCGAGCGTCTCGCGTATCTTCGCGGGCCCCCCCGCCCCCCCGGGGGCGGCCCCCCGGCACCCCACCACCGCACCCCAAACCCCCCCCCCCCCCCCCGTGACGAGGCCGAACAGTGTGACCTCGAGAAGTCACA
>NZ_JBHXMY010000803.1:0-2142 GCF_042720195.1 Nocardia sp. NPDC058497
GGGGCCGTTCTCTGCGTGGCGGGCCCGCGTTGGCGGGCCCCGCCCTGTTTGCGTCGGGGGGCGGTCCTCCGCGGGCCCCCCCCCCCACTGCCCGGAACTGGAGGAGCTCACTCTCCTCGCGCCGCTCGTGCTCCGGGGGCATGGCGGAGTGCAGATCCAGGTGATCGTCGGTGACGGTGACGAGTCCGGTCGCCGACGGCTCGACATCTACTCGCGCCATGACGAGGACGATCCGTCGGTCCCGTGGGCGCACCATGCGGCGGGCACGGTGAGCCCGAGTAGAGAGTCCGGCGAACCGGAAGGCTCGGCCGACTTCACTCAGTGGCCACCGGCCGGTGCTTCCGAGGTCGGTGTGGCAGGCGCTTACGACGAACTCGCCGACAACGGATACAACTACGGGCCTGCTTTCCAAGGGCTGGTGGCACTCTGGCGCCGGGGCGAGGATCTCTTCGCGGAGGTCGCTCTGCCCGAACAGACCGCCACCCAGGGCTATGGCATCCATCCGGCGCTGCTCGACGCGGCCATGCACGCACTGCCCTTCGGTCTTCCGCGGGGCGTGGACGAGGACACCGAGCGGCCGCCCCTCGTTCCCTTCGCGTGGTCTTCGGTGCGTGTGCACGCCGACGGCGCCCGGCGGGTGCGGGTTCGGTTGACCTGGTCGGATCAGGGGACAATCGCCCTGGCGATGGCCGATTCCGATGGCGCGCCACTGCTTTCCGTGGGGGCGCTCGCGTTGCGCCCGATGTCCACCGACCTGCTCCCGGCCGCAACCCGGTCTTCGCGGGACGCGCTGTACGAGGTCAGTTGGCGGCCCGGTCCGGAGCCGCGATCCGTGGCAGGAGTCTCCTGGGCCGAGTGGGATGCGGCGGAGTCGGCCTCGGTCTTGCTCTTCCGGCCCCCGGTCGACGGCGTGGAGATGCCGGAGCGGCTACGCACGGCCTTGCACCGCACGCTCGGCGTCATCCAGCAGTTCACGCGCGAAGAACGCTATGCCGCAAGCACTCTGGCGGTGATCACCGACTCCACCGACCCGGCATCGGCCGCGGTGTGGGGCCTGGTGCGCGCGGCGCAGGCGGAGAACCCAGGGCGGATCGTGCTCATCGAGGCCGACGCGGAGGCAGCGATGGACCATCTTGTCGCCGCGGCGATGTCGGGCGAACCGGAACTGGCTGTCCACGCGGATGGGGTACGGGTGCCGCGGCTCACTCGTGCCGCGTCCTCCGAATCGGAGCGGCAGGCACCCTGGGATTCCGGGCGGACTGTGCTGATCACCGGTGGTACCGGCGGGATCGGTAGCCACCTCGCCAAGCACCTGGTGAACGCGCACGGTGTGCGGCACCTGCTGCTGGCGGGCAGGCGCGGACCAACCGCCGCCGCGGATCTCATCGAGGAACTCGAAGCTCTCGGCGCCCAGGTTCGCGTAGCCGCCTGCGATGTCACGGACCGTGCTGCGCTGCGAGACCTGCTGGCCTCGATACCCGCGGAGCATCCGCTGGGCGCGATCGTCCACGTGGCGGGCGTTGCCCACAACGGGCTGGTCGACACCTTGACGCCGGAACAGATCGACTACTCCCTCGGTGCCAAGGCCGACGCCGCCTGGTATCTGCACGAGCTCACCCGGGCAGCCGGGCTGTCCGCCTTCGTGATGATCTCCTCGGTGGCAGGCTCGATACTGCCCGCGGGTCAGGGCGGCTACGCGGCGGCCAACCTGTTCCTCGACGCGCTCGCGACTCACCGGCACGCCGAAGGTTTGCCCGCCACCTCGCTCGCCTATGGTCTGTGGGACATCGAAACCGGACTCTCGCAGTGGCTCAGCCAGGTCGACCGGCAGCGTATGCGTCGCCAGGGTCTGCCGCCACTGGCCGCGGACAAGGCGCTCGAATTGTTCGATGCGGCAGTGTCTTCGGACCGTCCGGTGCACGTACCGGTCGAGATCGACCTGGCCGCACTGCGTGCCCGGGACGCGGTGCCCGCGCTGCTGCGCGACTTGGCCAAGCGGATCGGGCGGCGGCAGAGCACCGGAACACAGGATGCGGGTGTGGTCCGCCGGCGACTGGCACAACTGTCCGAGCCAGAACAGGAACAGTGGCTCCGGACGCACATCCTCGAGAACGCGGCGAGACTGCTGGGACATGAGAGCGC
>NZ_JBHXMY010000804.1:0-2138 GCF_042720195.1 Nocardia sp. NPDC058497
CCGCAGCAGGTCGGCCAGGTATGCCTCCAAATCTGGCAGGTAGGAGACATCGGTGGAGAAGTGCGAGCAGCCGACGCAGCGGAACCGAACGGGACAGTCCTGGCCGCCGGCGGCGACATTGCTGGGCTCGCTGCAGGTGCCGTATGGAACTGCGACCTCGCCGACAGCGCGGCGCAGGTGCTCGGAGTCCAGCAGTGCCTTGACTTCTCGCCAGACCCGATTGCCGTGTCGGTCGAATTGCATGGCCGTGACTTGTTCGACCGCTTCGCGTCGCCGCTTCTCCCCGATCCGGTAATAGGTTTGGGTGGTGTCGATCTGGCGGTGCTGCATCAGCTCACGCAGGACATCGACGGGGACGCCGGCATCAGCATGGCGCTGGGCATAGGTGTGGCGGTAGGCGTAGGGGAAGATCCGAGTCTTGTCGAACGGGAGCAGCTTCGTCACGGGTGTGCCGTCGATGGTGACCGTCAGCGGAATAAGTATCTCGGGCATGGCATCGACCCATTCGCGGTGACGTTTGGTGATTCCCTTGTGGTCGAGCGCGCGTCGGCCGTGTGGATTCTGTTTCGGGGCAGGAAGCAGCTTCAGTTCGCCTGGGGGCGTGTGTGGGAAGCGTTCTCGGGTGCGTGTCTGCTGGCGCTGGATCAGCGCCGCGGTCGCGCCGTGGATCGGCAGGCGCCGTCCTTCGCGGTTGGCCTTGTAGTCGTTGTAGACGATCACTGGCTTGCCGTCCGCGTCCTTGTCGAGGCAGTCCAGCATCAGTTCGGTGATCTCTGCTGGGCGTCGACCGGTGTCGATGATCAACTCGACGGCCACCCGAATCTCGGGATAGGACTGAACCTCCAGCTCGGGCAGGTAGCTGCAGAGCTGGCGCATGACCTCGTCCGGAAGGGCTCGGCCGACGTCGTCTTCCTCCGGGTTGTCAGGGGTGTCCCCGGCGACGATCACGAAATCGTCGGCTAGCCCGTGAGCAGGCGCGTCGGGACGTGTCTGCCCGGTCGAGCGGAGGCCGGCGAGGACCTGACCGGCTCGATAAACGGCATTGAGTCGGGAGGAGTAGCTGATCGTTCCTTCAGCGTGCAGGAACGCCAGCCGATTCAAGAACGACGTGATGTCGTTGCGGGACAACATAGTTGGGTCCAAGCCGTGATCGCAACGCTGAATCCGCAGACTCTCCGAGAGCAGGACCATGGTTTTGACCAGCTCGCGAACGTGGTTTGTCGAGCTTGGTCCGCGACGCTGTGGAAGCTCATTGGCGGCCCACGCTTTGACCGCTTCCTTCAGCCAAGGCTGGGAGATCTCGTGGAACCAGATCCGTCCCCGGTGCCCGAAGACCGCGGTGTTCCATTCGTCTTTGTGCCGTTCGGTTTCCGGGCTCGACCGCAACAGCTTCGAGGAGTCGACGACCCATTTGCAGACCTGCCGCGCGGAAACGCTCAGATCAGCAGGGTCGACCGCCTCGACGGTGTCCAACTGCTTGAAGCGGACGTGGTCGGCGAGGCGGCGGACCGCGTTCGGTTGCGTCTTGATCGCGGCGCGGACACGTTGCTGCAGGCCGAACAAGATCTCGAAGACGACGCGGTCAGGTAAGCCGCGCAGGCTGACCTCCCCTCCGCGCGCAACGGCCGGCTGAGTCAGCCTCCAATGCGGTTCATCCGCCGCGGTGAAGCGGCCCATCCGCCGGTCGGCGGCCCATCGAAGGCCGTGGCTGCGGCAGTAGGGACCTCCGGTGATCCGGTCTCGCGTGCAAGCAAGCACCGAACATGCGCCGAGCGACGCAAGGCCGACAACCTTCGGGTGAACCAGGAATTCCTCGAGCGGCAGCTTGAGACTGTGCTTCTGTTGAAAGGAATGCGCGCTGCAAAGACCCACAGTCGACACCTGCCACGGCCGCTCACACAGCGAGACAACGCACTTGCCGGGCTCCATCTGACGAAGCCGAACCCGGGGCACGAGCACGAATTCCGCCATCGGTGGACATCCGCGGTCCTGCCAGCGGGTGCGGCAGCTCTGACAGAGCCCGCCGATCCCAGGCGCGCGTTCAGTGCACTCGGGAATCGCGCACACATTCCAGCCCAGGATGGGATTGGTCTTCGGGAACATCATCGCCCGTTGCTGCGGAGACCATCCGACGAGCT
>NZ_JBHXMY010000805.1:0-785 GCF_042720195.1 Nocardia sp. NPDC058497
AAGTGGTGATGCGTGCTGCGGACGAGGTGGGCTGCACGCTGCTTGAAGAGCTCACATTGCTGGCGCCGCTGCCTGTTTCGAACGCGGTACAGATGCGGGTGATCGTCGGTGCGGCAGGGGCTCGGGCCGAGCGGCCGGTCAGCGTGTATTCGCGTCCGGAAATCGTTGGCGCCCTCACTGATTCGGATTGGGCGCTGCACGCCGAAGGCATCGTGGCACCGGCACCGCATCCGGGCACGGCGGTCACAGAGTCCGCGGACTGCGGACATTGGCCGCCGGCCGATGCGCGGGCCGTTGATCTCGACGGCATCTACGAGCGCTTGGAACAATCCGGGTACTACTACGGCCCTAGCTATCGGGGCTTGCGCGCGGTGTGGCAGCGCGGCAGCGACATCTTCGTGGATGCCGCGCTCGCTGAGGCCGAGGGCGATGTGACGGCGTACGGTCTGCACCCGGTTCTGTTGGATGCGGTCCTGCAAGGCGTGGCGATCGCGGCCGATGCCGTCGAGAACGGCGAGAGCGAACCGCGGATGCCGTTCTCCTGGGAACACGTGCAACTGCATGCCGTCGGTGCCGCCGGCTTGCGGGCACGGATCAGTACCGAGCCCAGTGGTAGCGCGGTGTCGATCCAGGCCGTGGACCACAGCGGGCATCCGGTGATCAGTATCGGGTCGCTGGCGAGCCGGCCGTTGCCGCCGATCGATGAGCGGTACCCGCGCCGCGCCCCGCGTGGGTTTGGGGCGCGGGCTCGCGCCGCCCCCCCCCCCCCCCCCCGCCCCCCCTGA
>NZ_JBHXMY010000805.1:795-2124 GCF_042720195.1 Nocardia sp. NPDC058497
TTTTGTAGGGGTGTGTCGTTCCTGTCTGTGGACAATAGTGGTATTCGTTTTTTCTGTATGGGTTTGTTGGCGTGCGGGCCGTTGCCGCCTTTCTATGAGCTGACCCGACGCGGCGAACCGTTGCTTGAGGTCCAGTGGCATCGCGCGACCCGAACCACGCCAGCGGCCACCGTGGTCTCCGCCGTGTCGTTCGAGACGGCGCACCAGTTCCGTTCCTGGACAGCGCAATCGACAGAGATGTCGGTGGCCGTCGTGTTGGATCTGCGGGCCGGTGCGGATGTGATCGCCGACGTGGTACAGCGCACGCGGCGTGTGACTCACGAGGCATTGTCGGTCGCACAGCAATGGTTGGGCGACACCCGATTCGAGGGAAGCCTGTTGGTGGTGCTCACCCAGGGCGCGGTCACTGTGGCCGACGAGGACATCACCGATGTCGCGAGCGCCGCGGTGTGGGGGTTGATCCGTTCGGCCCAGTCCGAGGATCCGGGTCGAATCATCTTGGTGGACAGTGACAGTCCAGGAGACGCCACCGGCCTGGTACCGCAGACGCTGGCGGTCGGGGAAGCCCAAGTGGCCATTCGTGGCGAGACCGCCTACGTCGCTCGCCTGTCGCGGGTAAACCCTGCGACCGAGTCGTTGCCCACCCGTCTCGGGGAATCCCTGTCCTCGGGGTCGGTCGTTATCACCGGCGGCACAGGAGGTCTGGGCGCAGTCGTCGCGCGACATCTCGTGTCGGCGCACGGCGCGCGGTCGTTGGTGCTGGCGTCGCGGCGTGGTGAATCCGCGCCCGGGGCACCGGAATTGATGGCGGAGCTGAGTGAGCTGGGCGCGCGGGTGTCGATCGTGGCCTGTGATGTGTCGACCCGTGCGGGAGTGACGGCATTGCTGGCAGCGGTACCACCGTATGCGCCTTTGGCCGGTGTGGTGCACACCGCCGGGGTGCTCGACGACGGCGTGGTGTCGGCGTTGACGCCCCAGCGCGTGGACACGGTGCTGGCGGCCAAGGCCGAAGCCGCATGGTGGCTGCACGAAGCCACCAAGGATCTCGACCTCGCCCTGTTCGTCTTGTACTCCTCGGCCGCCGGGGTGCTGGGCGGCGCCGGTGTCGCGAATTACGCTGCGGCCAACACCTTCCTCGATGCCCTGGCGCAGTTCCGGCAGCGTCGAGGGCTCCCCGCGGTGTCGATCGCGTGGGGATTGTGGGACTCCGGTTCCGGCATGGGCGCTCGGCTACGCGGCGAGGATACGACCCGATTCGGGCGCGGCGGAGTGACCGGAATGACCGTCGAGCAGGGCTTGTCCTGGTTCGATGCATCGATTTCCCAACAT
>NZ_JBHXMY010000806.1:0-2119 GCF_042720195.1 Nocardia sp. NPDC058497
GTAGTTGAGACTGCGGATCTGTAGTTGGAAGGTGAAGCGGTCGAGCTGGCTTGGCGCGATCACCAAGGCATGCAGTTCCTCGAATGCCTGTTCCAGCCCATTGTTCAGGTGCAGCAGGTCGAGGTCCTGGCTGTGGCGGGCACCTGGGATCCTGACCAGCAGCGATGTCCCGCCCTTGAGGATCCAGTGTCCGGCAGGCTCGAGAAACACCCTGGCCAGCATCCGCTGCATGAAGAACTCGCGGTGCAGTTCGGCGGTGGGCCGTTTCAGATCACGTGCGCGGTCACGGATCCGCTCGTTGATCGCGCTCTGGAATCCCCGGTCGTTCGGATACCTGTACGTTGTCGTCATCCCCGCCCCGATTCTCGTTGTCGTCCTTCTGTTGAACTGCACGCCTCAGAGCCGCTGGCACCGTATCGGTTCCGGACAGGTACCCCGAGAGATTACGCCTCAGTGCATCCGACACAACGCCTTCTGCACTGCCTGTGCCAAGCCGGTGCGCCAGAAGGTAATTCAGCACGGCCGCCTGTATGTCACCTGCGCTGTTGGCCCCGAGCGGGATAGACCGACCTCCCGGGCGCGCGGAAGTGCTTGACCTGGACGGGAATCGGATTGTTGTCGGCATCGTAGAGGATGAGGTCGATCCCATGATCGTCGCGGGTCAGCGCTTTGGCCGAAGCCGGGATGCCGGCCTGGCCGATGAAGTTGTGAACCAGGGCATCGCCCGCGCCTACTCGGAAGCCGTAGTAGTGCGCGTAGGGGCGCAGTGCGGTTGCCAGCTCGTCACGGGTGGTGTCCTCGGTGAGGATCGCATCGCGCACAACGCCTGCCAGATGCCCACCGTCGGTGCGGGCCGCCGCGAGATCCACCACTGTCCGCAGCGGCCGGGTCACCGGTAGACCGGCAGCCATGTGCCAGTCCTCCGGCGACAGTTCTCGGACATGAAACTTCACATCCGGGCTCCGGGTGCTGCGCCGCCGCGGCACCGTGAACTCGTGCACATCGGCATCGACGTCGCCAAGTCCTTGGATCAGCGCGGCGGAACGGTACGACACCACTCCCATCGGCACCCCGTCGGCGAGACGCTCGGACGCCTGGCGACCCGGTTCCAAGGCCAGCCATTCGGCGCGAATCGGGTCCTCCGGATTCGCGGGCGCACCGGTCAGCCGGTAGACGCCATGCCGCAACCGGATGATCAGCTCCGAATCGGCCAGGCGTTTGAGCTGCTGGGCGGTGAACCCGGCCGCGCCGGCTTGAGTGGAGGTGAACAGACCCCACTGCGCCTCGGCCATATCAGCCAAGGCGAGCAGTCGACCCTCCGCTTTCATGCATCAAAAATATCATACCCATCGGCACTACTTATCAGATGAAGCGATCTCTGCAGTCCCTTAGGGTATTTTTGACGTTGCGAAAACGAGTCATGCCGCCAGGCCGTGGCGGCCGAGCGAAACCTCGTCAAACATCAATCGATCGGTTCTGCAGCACCAGCCTGTTCAAACCGCATGCTAGATCGCATCTGCGATTGCTTGGTCGATATCCGAGATGAACAGTTCGATCCGTTCTCCCGAGGCTGCAAGTACGGCCGGTACTCGGCGACTGCGAAGACGTAGGTCCAAGACGGGTACCACGACGTACACTTCTTCGCCAGGAAGGTGCTCCGGTCCGTGCGTTGTTCAGCCCTCAGCAAGCTGAATTATTGCAGGTCAGAGCACCTTTCGGCATTCTCGGTGCAGGTTATGCGCAATTGCCATGATTGGCCGAGGCTAGCTAGGTTCCGCGCTGGTTCCACGCTCGCTCGAGTCACCTGACCCGGACAGCGTGCCTGGGCTGGGTGTGACGCCGAATCAGGGCACTGAAGTGCGCTGGTGACACTCCCGGAGGGAACGCTGTGTCCCAGCGGCCTTGGTCGACGCGTTCAGCGAGCAATTGCAGTGCTTTGACTGCGTCGCCGCGCGTGCCGGCCAACGACGATTCGTCGAGACGCCATCCGGAGAGCTGGGCCCGGTGGCGGTGCACGATGTGGAACAAGGTGATCAGGTCGGTGACATCCTTGTCTGCGAAGCGGCAGTTCCACGCCAACGATTTGAGGACCACGGCGATCTCGAGATCGTTTTTCTTG
>NZ_JBHXMY010000807.1:0-2116 GCF_042720195.1 Nocardia sp. NPDC058497
AACTGACTCAACCTCGGGCTGTCCCGGGCTATTGGTTTTCGCGCGTAACGGCTTTCGCGGGTGACCTCGAGGAGGGGTCGCCGAACCGCACGCCAGACCGATCAGGTCAGGCGGTACTCACGATCGCCGAAGTCGGCAACGATGTTCAATTTGCCACCCAACGCGCGCACATACGCGCGGAGCGTCGACAGCGTGACACCGTCGAGTTCACCCCGCTCCAACGCGCTGACCCGGGGCTGACTCACTCCCATGGCCGCTGCCAGCTCAGTCTGGGAGCGAGCCTGGTCAGCCCGGACCTGAGCGAGATGCCACGCTCGAACATGATCGTCGACAATCTGACTGGCGCGGCTCAGATCGTCATCATCCAAATCCAGCTCGGTGAACAACTGCTCGACACCGTCGTAGGACGGCCACTCCATACGGTCGGGCGAGTCCGTCATCATGCCCTTCCTTCCTTCATCCGTTGTGCCGACAAGTACTCGGCGTAACGGGATTCCGCGAGCGGAATCGCCGATCTGTACCGCTCTTGCCATCTGCCGGACTTGTCTCCGCCGACCAGCAGAACCATCTGTCGTTCGGGGTCGAAAATGAACAACACTCTGACTTCGCTGCAACCACTGCTCGGTGGTCGCAGCTCCTTCAGATTGTGTAGTGCGCTGTGCCCAAACGCGATCCACCAGCGGCCTACCCTCGTCGGGTCCTCGACCAGATAGCACCTGCTGCAGCGCGGCTCCGATCAATGCCGAAGTCTCTCGATCTGTCTTGCGAACCTCATGCAACCACTCCCTCACTTCAGGATGGACGACAAGCCCCCAGCTCGACATAGTGCAAGTATAATGAATTCATTATAAGGCGCAACTCGTCGTCATTCTTGCCTGGCGCCGCGAGGCCGGTGACTTTCCCTGCATGAATCCGCTTCTTCCGAACCGTCGCAGTTACGCGACTCGATGGTGACCGGTGTCACGAAATCCCATTGTGAAGATACATGCAGGGCTGTATGTTTATGGCCAGGCTTGAGGATGGGAGTTCAATGGCGAACAAGGTCTACGTGGTCGGCGTCGGGATGACGAAGTTCGAGAAGCCGGGCCGCAAGCAGGTCGAGGAGGCCGACGGGACCACCCGGGCCTGGGATTATCCGGATATGGCCCGTGAGGCGGGGACCAAGGCGCTGGCCGATGCGGGCATCGACTACCGCGAGGTGGAGCAGGCCTACGTCGGCTATGTCTACGGCGAGTCGACCTCGGGGCAGCGCGCGGTCTACGAGCTGGGTATGACCGGGATCCCGGTGGTCAATGTCAACAACAACTGCTCCACCGGGTCCACCGCGCTCTATCTCGCGGCACAGGCGATCCGGGGTGGGCTGGCCGAGTGCACGCTGGCACTGGGCTTCGAGAAGATGCAGCCGGGCTCGCTCGGCTCCACCTGGGACGACCGCGAGCAGCCGATGGGCAAGCACGTGATGGCGCTCGCGGAGATCTCCGAGGTGCTGTTCCCGGTGGCGCCGTGGATGTTCGGCGCGGCGGGCCGCGAGCACATGAAGCGCTACGGCACCACCGCCGAGCACTTCGCCAAGATCGGCTACAAGAACCACAAGCACTCGGTGAACAACCCGTATTCGCAGTTCCAGGACGAGTATTCGCTCGACGACATCCTGGGCTCGCGGATGATCTACGACCCGCTCACCAAGCTGCAGTGCTCGCCGACCTCCGACGGCTCCGGCGCGGCGATCCTGGCGAGCGAGGCGTTCGTCGACCGGCACGACCTGTCGGCCCAGGCGGTCGAGATCGTCGGGCAGGCGATGACCACCGACTTCGCCTCGACCTTCGACGGCACCGCCAAGAACCTCATCGGCTACGACATGAATGTCATTGCGGCGCAGAAGGTCTACGAGCAGGCCGGGCTCGGCGCCGAGGACTTCCAGGTGATCGAGCTGCACGACTGCTTCTCCGCCAACGAACTGCTGCTCTACGAGGCGCTGGGCCTGTGCGGCGAGGGCGAGGCCGGGAAGCTGATCGACGCGGGCCAGACCACCTATGGCGGCAAGTGGGTCGTCAACCCGTCGGGCGGCCTGATCTCCAAGGGGCATCCGCTCGGCGCGACCGGCCTGGCCCAGTGC
>NZ_JBHXMY010000808.1:0-2115 GCF_042720195.1 Nocardia sp. NPDC058497
GTGGTGGGGGGGACGCCGCGTCGGTGAGCGACGCGCAGAGCCGGGGGGTTGCTGAGGCTTTGCGGCCCGAGACGCGATTGCGGGCGCCCTCGCCGCTCGCCGACACCGCGGTGAGCAACTCCCCGAGCGCATCCTTGTCCGCGGCGACCGTGACCACGCGCGTCAGCTGTGCGTCGTCCAGCGAGTCGACCAGCGTCGTTGTCGAGCGCGCCCGGGGCTCGTCGTGCAGCCGTGCCAGCACCGACAGCGCGGCGAGTAGTTCCTCGTCGGTGCCGGTCGCGCCCGCGCGCAGGATGGTGTCCTGGCGGGCGGGCGTCAGCCTGCCCACCACCGCGTTGAGCCGCTCGGTATCCGGGGTGATCGCCACGGTGCACAGCAGCCCGACGTCGTCGGTGATGCCACGTTCGAGGTCGTCGATCAGGGCGTCGGTCGCGTATTCGATGAACCGGCCGGCGGTGGTGTAGTCCCGGCGCCGGAGCAGTTCGACAGCCGTGGGGATGAGCATTTCGCCGGAGAGCCTGGGCGCGAGCGCGGCGACGGTTCGCGGATCCAGATGCGGGGCCGCGTCGGCCAGATACTCGGCAGGCAGTGCGGACAGGACGTCGGCGACCCGGTCGGGGTGGGCCAGGCCGAGCGATCCGCCCGCGCGGCCACCCACCTCCGGCGGGATCGCGGCGGGGACGATCTTCGTCAGCAGCGCGTTCGGGACCAGCGGCGAGAGCTTGGACAGCCGCGCGAAGACCGGTTCGTCGGCGTCGAAGAGTGCCCCGGAGAGCCGTTCTCGCAGGACGCGCAGGTTCTCCGCGCCGAGCCGGGTGAGGCCGTCGAGTTCCTCGGGCTCGGCCCGCAGGACCTGTGCGAGTTGGTGGAGCTGGCCGTGGGTGAGCAGGTCGGTCATGGCGCTACTTTCCGAACATGATCTTGCGGGCGGGGATGCGCACGAGCCGCGGCAGGAAGCCGAGGGTGTCGTCGATGGCGGTGTCGAGCTCGGCGCGCCGCGTCTGCCGTGCCTTCCGATAGAGCGTCAGCACGGTGACCGCCTCGTCCGGGGTGAGCTGACTGATGACGTCGGCCGGTTCGCCGAGTTCGGCGAGCAGGGCCGTGGTGGCGTCGGACAAGGGGCAGTTCTCCTTCTGGTTGCGGGTGAAAAGTCAGACGGTGCGGCCCACACCTGCGGGTCGCAGACGACACCGTGGTCGGCGAGGCGCCGCGCCATCAATACCGCGTCGGGATAGAGCAATTCGGCGTCGCCCGCCTGGATCACCGGTTTCACCGTGCAGCGCAACGCCGTCGAAACAGCACGGGAGCGCAGACTTACGCCCGGGGATCGGTGCGCCGGAGAGGGGAGTTGTCGGCGGGGTCGTGGTCGGACGACGAGATCATGTCAGCGCCTTTGCTGTTCGGGCACAGGGAACCGTCGCCGTAATGTCCGGCGCGGCAATGCCCTTGCTCGATGGTCGAATGACAAGTATCTAGTCGGGAAATCGTTCTTGTCACTGCACAACGAGAAGAAAGGCTGCGGTCTGCTTTGTTGTCGGAAACGAATCCTCAGGCGATCATTCGTTGTCCGGACTCTTGTTCGGCGGAAACAGCTCGTACACCGTGAGCGCGGCGGCGAGCATCCGCGAATCGTTGGGTTCGGACGGATCGAAACCGGTCAGATCCGCGACCCGCCGAAGCCGGTAGCTGAAGCTGTTCGGATGCAGATGAACCGCGGCGGCCGCGCGTTTGCGATCCCAGCCGAATCGGATGTGTGCCTGCAGCGCATCCAGTAGATGCGGGTGCTCGAGCAGCGGCACGATCCGGGTTGCCAGCCGGTCGCGCGCGGGCCCGGGGCGGGTGAGCTGATATTCGAGCATCAAATCGTCGAGGGTGTAGGTGCCCGTCGGCTTGCCCAGGCTCAGCGCCAAGTCGGAGAGTTCTTTGATCTCCTGTACGGCTTCGGGTAATCGAGTCCGCGCCACGGTGTGGAATTCGATCACCACGACCGACGTGTCGAGTTGCTGAGACAGCTCGGTCGCCACATGTACGTAGCGGATCTCGTCGGTCCCGTCCGCCCGGGGCGGGTGCACAACCTATCCGCGAGTTGCGGCGAACTGTTTTCATTGACTCACT
>NZ_JBHXMY010000809.1:0-2115 GCF_042720195.1 Nocardia sp. NPDC058497
CTCGCGCGGGGCTGTGTGGTTACCTGTGTTGTTTTGTACCCGTACTGTGGGGGCGCCGCGCCCCACCCCCGGCCGCCCCGCGCCGAGGCAGGCCGGTCGGGCACCTGGCTCGGGCTGGCCATCGCCGCGGGCATCACCGCGGTGCTGCCCGCGACCCTGCTCAGCGGAGTCGTCCCGATACATGGGGTCACCCTCGTGTCGATCGGCGGCATCCTCCTCGGCGGCACCATGACAGCGACCTCGCTGGCGGCGCGGCGCGGCTTGGACGCCCTCACCCAGCGCCGGGGCGAGGTCGAGGCCGCGTTGAGCTTGGGGTTCCCCGATCGGGCGGCCCACCTACTCGTCCTCGAGGACGCCGCTGTCGACGCGCTGATACCGGGTGTGGACCAGGCCCGCACGGTCGGGTTGGTCACTCTCCCTGGCGCTTTCATCGGCGTGCTGCTCACGAGCGGGTCAGCCGTTCAAGCCGGTGCCGTGCAGATCCTGGTCCTGATCGGGCTGATGCTTTCGCAGGCCGCCGCGGTCGCGGTGACGGTCGAACTGGTCGCGCGAAGACGTGTCCACCGTGCTCGACCACGCTGAGCTCGTGCTCAGCTGCCCGGAGCTGTGCGGAGGCTCTGCTAGCTGTAGCTAGCACCCCAGGGTGCGTGCCGAGCCACCAGACGTCGTCGTGTGTAGTCCAGAGCGGACTGTGCCCCGGCCGCATCGCGGTGCCGGATAAGAACGTGGCCGAAGGTTCCCGTCCACCGGGAGACGTTCTTGGGGGCCTGTCGAGTCGAACTTACTGTGACTCCGGCCACTGGAGCGTTTCAGTGTGGCCTGCACCATATTTACGAGGGAGTCTCTATGAATCTGATGAAGTCTCGCCTGTTTGCGATGATCGCAACGATCATCGCGGCGGTGGCGCTCATGGCGGTCGGAGCAGGTGGCGCGGCCGCAGCGCCGAAAACCGGTGAAATGTTCCTCACCTTTGTCCGCCACGGCGAATGGGCGGGCAATACTTCCGGTATGATCGACACTTCCGTCCCCGGACCCGGCCTGACCGAGAAGGGGCGGGTGCAGGCCGCTGCGGTAGCCGAGCTGCTCGACGATTGCAAGTTCGACGGCGTCTACGCGTCGACGATGGTTCGGACCCAACAGACGGCAGAGCCGACCTCGAAGCTGTGTGGTCATTCAACAGTCGTCGAAGCGGGACTGCACGAGATCGAGGCAGGCATCTACGAGGGCACGCCGGAGAAGGAAGCACGTGAGGGCTACTTGGCCGCACCGATCCAGTGGCTGCAGGGCAACCTCGATGCCCGGATCCCCGGCTCGCTCAACGGCCACGAGTTCAAGAAGCGCATGGACGACTCCATCCAGGACATCCAGGACCGCGGCAGCAAGCGTGCGGTGATCTTTTCCCATGGCGGTGCCATCATGTTCTGGGCACTCATGTCCGTCTCCAATCCTGACATGAGCAAGCTGCAGTCCGATCCGCTGCACAACACCGGCCGGGTGGTCGTGAAGGGCACCCCCGCGAAGGGCTGGAAGCTCGTCTCGTGGGACGGCCATGCCGTCGGCTGAACCCGCCATCTCGTCGTCCCCCGCGGTCTGCGTCGGCAGGTGAGTTGATGGGCCATTGACCGACGCGGTGCGAGGCGCCAGGGCATGGGCCGCTGCCGGCAGTGCTGGGCGGCCCATGTCGTGGCGATGACAGCGTGCGCCTGCGGCACCCGAAAGCTCATCCGTGGCGTGGCGGTCAAATGACCGAACCGAAGACCGCGCTGGTCGGCGTAATGCTGCTGGTTCGAACAGGCAGGGCTGATCGTCTGAGATGTTGACGGCACACTGATCCTCGCGGGCTTGCTCGCACTGGGTGACAAGGTCTAGTGGCCGGCGATGCTCGCGAAAACCGCAGGTGCGCAACCGGAGACCGTCGCCGCTGCGTAATACTCAGGCCGAATGGAGACCGCGTGGCGAAAACCGAGAAGCGCCCGGTAATACGTTGGGTTACGATTTTTGGGGGGGGGGGGTGGGGTGGAAACGCCCCGCGGGGTTAGTGGGTTGGGTCTTCAACATACGGGGGGCGGGCGGGGCGGGGGGGGGGGGGGCCCCCGCCGGGGGGGGGGGGGGGGG
>NZ_JBHXMY010000810.1:0-2111 GCF_042720195.1 Nocardia sp. NPDC058497
CCGCGATAACAGATCGTTATGGCACGCAGTTAGAATGGCCAGATGGAACTGCGGCAACTCCGGTACTTCGTCACCGTGGTCGACGAGGGCGGCTTCACGCGGGCGGCCGAGCGGCTGCACCTGACGCAGCCGGGTCTGAGCGCCCAGATCAGGCAGCTCGAGCGTGAGCTCGGCCAGCGCCTGCTCGACCGTGGCGCCCGCACCGTGACGCCCACCGAGGTCGGGACCGCCGTGCTCGAACACGCGCGGGCCGCCCTGGCCGCGGCCGACCGGATCGGCGAGACCGTGCAGGAATTCGCCGGGCTGCTGCGCGGGCACGTGCGGCTCGGGGTGATCTCCGGTGCGGCCACCGAGGAATTCGATGTCGCCGGCGTGCTCGCCGATTTCCACCACGACCACCCACAGGTCGGCATCAGCCTCACCGAGGACACCGCCGAGCGGATGCTGGCCGCACTCGAACGCGGCGAGCTCGACATCGCCCTGGTCGGATTGACCGGCGCCGCACCGGATCCCGGCATCAGCCTCGAGGTGATCCTGGAGACGCCACTCGTCGCCGCCGTCGCGATCGGCGCACCGGCCGACCCCGCCGAGTCGGCGGGCACGATCACCCTGACGGCGTTGACCGATCGCCGGCTCATCTGCCTGCCGGTCGGGACCGGACTGCGCGGGGTCTTCGAACGCTCTTGCGCCGCAGCCGGTTTCACCCCGCACATCGCCTTCGAGGCGGCCGCTCCCCCCTTGCTGCTCCGGCTGGCCGCCCGGGGTCTCGGCACCGCGATCGTCCCCGCGCTCACGCCCGCCGAGGCGACCGCGTTCGCCGTGCGCGCGCTCACCATCGTCGAACCACGAATCCACGGCCGCCTCGCCATCGCCTGGCGCACCGACCGTCCCGGCGGCCCGGCGGCGAAGGTGCTGCTCGGGCAGATGCGAATAGCGCTCGGGCAGCGGACCACGACCCCGGACCGCTTCGCCTAGGACCGGCGGAGGTGCCCGGTGGCCGACGCGCACGCTTCGACATACCCGCGCACCAGCCGACGATGGTCGTCGTGCCGCCAGGCCAGGGCGAGTTCGCACGGGCTCAGGCCGGTCACCGGCCGGGTCACCACGCCGTCGTGGGCGATCAGCGGCGCGTTGCCCGTGGCGACCAGGACCACGCCGTCCCCGTTGACCAGCGCTTCGTAGGTCTCCTCGGTGCTCGACACCTCGGCTCCGATGACCGGTGGATGTCCGGCGCGTTCGTCGAGGGCGAGCCAGTAGTCGCGCAGCACACCCGCAGAGGGTGGCAGCGCCAGGAAGGGCTCATCGAGCAGGTCGGTGAACGCGATGCTGTCCCTGGTGGCGAGCGGGTGGGTTTCCGGGAGGGCGACGAGCCTCGGTTCCGTGGCGACGACCAGCCATCGGTAGCGTTCGTCCTCGGCCAGCGGCAGCCAGACGAAGGCGACATCGGCCGAGCCGTCGGCCAGACCTGCCGTCGGATCGTCCCAGCCGACCTGGCGCAGAACAGGTTTCGCGTCGGGGAACGCGGTAGCGAATCGGGAGCGCACCGCGGGCAGGATGCCACGACCGGGGCTGGTGCTGATGCCGATCGACAGCACAGCACGCTGCGCGGCCTTCGCGGATTCGACGGCGGCCTCCGCCGTTTCCCACGCGCCGATGACCCGGCGCGCCTCGGGCAGCAGCGCCGCGCCGACCGGGGTCAGCGTGACCGAGCGGGTGTCGCGCACGAACAGTGCCGCGCCGAGCTGACTTTCCAGCTTGCGAATCTGTTTGCTGAGCGCGGGCTGCGAGATGTACAGCGCCTCGGCGGCGGCGGTGAAGTTCAGCAGGTCGGCGACCGCGACGAAGTAGCGCAGGTCGCGCCCATGCACATCCATAACTCCTGGTTATCACAAAGGGTCTTGGACGGCATCTCGGCGTTGCGGAAGTATCGAGGGCGAAACATCAACGGGCAGAGGAGAACCTGATGAGCATCCCGCAGATCTGGCTGGTCACCGGCGCGAGCAGCGGCTTCGGTCGCGCCATCGCGGAAGCGGCGATCGCGGCGGGCGACACCCGCGTAGCCCTCGCCCCCCGCACCACCGCCCAGGAAGATATGGTAGCCCCGCACCCCC
>NZ_JBHXMY010000811.1:0-2105 GCF_042720195.1 Nocardia sp. NPDC058497
CCGACCGAACACATTGATCCGTCAGCCCACGCCCGTTCCCCGGGTGGGTTGTTCTGCAAGGAGCCGCTGCCATGACTTCCACTGTGTTCGAACAGGATTCACCGCTGCCGACCGGCTTCGCGATCCTCGGCTCGATCCTGGGCTGGACCACTGGTGAGGAACTGAGCGACCCGATACTCGCTGCCGCCGCCGAGCTGGTCGAGATCTCGCGCGCCGAGGTGCTGGTGGCCGAGCCGCTCGGGGCCGCGCGGGCCGAGCAGATGCGCCGCATCGATACCGCTGTCGCCGAAGCGCTGCCCGTGCCGTCATCAGCGACGCCGCCGCACACCGAGACCGTCGCGATGGCAGTGGCGAGGATGGCCGGCTACGCCGCGCGCCTGGACCGGCACCACACCCCAGCCAGTCTGATCACGGTGTGGGGACCGCTATTCGAACTGGCACGCGCCCTCGACGGTCTCATCACAGACCTCACCGCCGGAAGACGGCGCGTCCCGCTGAGTATCTGGTGGGCCGGGTTCGGCGCGGCGATCTCGACGCCGGAGCACCCATGATGGCTCTCCGCGTGGCCGTGGCGCTGGTCGGCAGCGTGGCCTTGATCGTCGTGGCCGCGCCCATCGGCGCGGCACCGGCGGCGTCCCCGGCTCCGGCAGCGTCGACGGCGCTGTCGATCACCGTTTGTCCCGCGTTGTTTGCGTTCGGGGTTCAGGGAACGGGGGAATCATCACCGGATGCCGCGCCCACGACCGATACCGGGATGTTGTCGCTGGTGTTTCGGCCGATGATGGCCGCCGCCTCCGATCCCGGGCTGGTCGACCGTGCCTACGTGCCCTACCCGGCGGGTTTCGGTGGTGCGGTCGGCGCCTCGGTCACCCCGTACACCGAATCGGTCGCCACCGGTGTGGTCCGGTTGGAATCGATGATCCGCCAGGTCCATTCGGCGTGCCCGCAGACCAGGATCGCGCTGGTCGGCTACTCACAAGGTGCACACGTCGCCTCGATCACCGCCCAGGACATCGGCACCGGTCAGGGTGTGGTCGACCCCGACGTGATCGCCGCGGTCATCTTGATGGCCGACCCGACCCGCACCGTGGGCACTGGCTTGTTCCCCGGGACCGACGCCACCACGCCCGCCCCGGCGCCCGGGACCACAGGCACGCACCTGTCCCTACTGCCTGCCGCCCCGGTCAGGTCGGTGGCATCCGGTGGCGGGATCGCACCGACACGCGACATCGCTGAGGACTACGGGACGATGACCGGGCGGGTGGCGAGTTTGTGTGTCGCCGGTGATCTGGCCTGCGACACTCCGGCGGGGTCGGCGATCCTGCGTGCCGCCGCAGGGGTCGCGTCGCAGTCGTTGTTGTCGACGGGTGACCCGATCGCCTCGTTGATCTCGATCGGGCAGGCCCTGGCCTACACCTCGATCAAGACCGCGACCACCGCGGTCGCCGAGGACATCTCGGGGACGTCGCTGGCGGATGTGTCGGTGTCGCCGAAGAATTCGATCTCCCAGCGCTTGGCCGATGCCTCCGATCCCCGGGCCCCGCTGGACATGAACGCCGCGGTGACGGCGGCGATGCGGGTGGGCACGATCGGGCTCAACGCGGTCAACGTCGTCGTCGCGTCAATCCTCAACCCGACAACCCTCACCCAGCTGGCCACGATCGCGCTAACCAACCCCGGTGCCGCGGTAGCGATGCTGAATGAGAAGTACACGACCACGGTCAACGACCTGATCCCGCCAACGACCGGCGACCGGCTCGTCACGGCGGCGTTCGATGTCGTTCGGCGCGAGGTCACCGACAATCAAGCGCTGCTCGACCTCACCACCTGGGTGCGGCTGTGGGAAACCGGGATGCGTCACGATGCCTACTCCCACACAATCGGTAACGGGCCCTCCCCCGCGGCGTGGGCCGGAGCATGGCTAGCCGCAGCAGCCCACGACGCCGCTGCCTCGCCCATCACCACCGGACGCTCCATCACGCCATCGCCTCGGCCACCGGCGAGCACCCTGGTGACGTCGTCCTCGACCACGTCCACGATCCGCAGCGTGGACCTGCCCGCTCCCACAACACAACCCATAACCGCACCGCGCTATTGGGTGTGGG
>NZ_JBHXMY010000812.1:0-2092 GCF_042720195.1 Nocardia sp. NPDC058497
CCGGTGAACTCTGCGACAGAGACGGAAATCGCGTTCGACGGTCGGCGACTCGACCACCTCTGCTCAAACAGCTACCTCGGACTCTCCGGGCACCCGCAGTTGCGCGCCAGCATGGCGGAATTCGTGCGCACGGCTGACTCGCTGGGACCCCACGGGTCACCGGAACTCAACAGCCACACCGAAACTCACCAGCGTCTCGCCGACGGGCTGCGGTCCTTGTTGAGTTGTGAGGCGGTAACGCTCTACAGCTCTGCCTACCTGGCAAACCTTTCGGCTCTGCCCACGATCGCAGGGCCAGGTGACGCGCTGTTCATCGACGAACATTGCCATCGTTCACTGCTCGACGGCGCGGTTTTGTCGGGCGCGGCATTCGACGTATTCCGGCACAACGATGCCGATCATCTACTCGCTCTGATCAGCACCTCAGGCGTGCGTGGGCAGCGGGTGATCGTCACCGAGGGAGTGTTCAGCGGCCATGGCGATGTCGCCGATCTTCCCGCCCTCGTCGCATGCGCACGATCCACCGATGCGGTCCTCTACGTCGACGAAGCGTCCTCGGTAGGCCAACTCGGCGCCGGGCGCGGACTCGAGGCCCACTACAGCATGCCCGCGACCATCGACGTCCGTGTTGGATCCCTTGGCAAAGCCCTAGTCGGTGGTGGCGGATTTGTCGCGGCCAGCGCTACATTCGCCGCCCGGCTACGCCGCCGAGGGACATTCTCAACCGCGCTGTCCCCGCTGGCTGCGCACATCGCCGCCGACGCCGTCGAGCTCCTCATCAGCGCCGGACCAGAACTAACCGATCAGCTCAACCACAACCGCACCGTCTGGACACAGGCGTTGACTCGAGCCGGATTCGACATCGGCACCTCGACCACTGCCATCGTGCCATTGCTGGTGCCGGTCGATCCCGCCCGCGCGTTTCACGCCGCGCTCGACGCCGGAGTCTTCGCCCTCCCGCTGGCTGGCACGTGGGGCGCCGGCCGGGGTCTACGCACCACCGTCACCGCAGCACACGATCCCGCCCAACTCACTGACATCGCCGCCCGCCTCGGCCGCATCCTGGCTGCGGCCGCTGCCAACTAGCCAACATCCGGAGGAACCCAATGCCCCAGTCCGACAACGTCCTCGTCGTGATCGGCGCGACCCGCGGCATCGGCGCCGCGACCGTCATCCAACTCGCGAACGATCACCCAGATACCCGGATCGTGTTCTGCGGGCGCGACGTGGCCGCAGGTGAAGCGCTGGCCGACAAGCTCAGCCCCGCAGTAGAATTCGTGCCCACAGACATCACCGACCCTGCCCAAGTCGCGGCATTCTTCGACGTAGTCGCCGCGCGCGGAAATTTGGCGGGTGCGTTCAACTGTGCCGGAATCATCGGCACCGACACGATCTTGCGCGGCAACCACTTTCATGACGCCGATCCCGAAGAATTCGAACAGGTGATGGCGGTCAATGCGCTCGCGATGGCCACCTGCCTACGCCATGAACTACGGCTCCTCACGACCCACGGCAAAGGCGGCTCGATCGTCAACATGGCCAGTGTTGCCGGGCTACGCGCCGCAGACAGCCTGGCGGTTTCCTACACGGCCTCCAAGCACGCGGTGGTAGGTCTGACACGTGCGCTGGCCGCCGAGTACTCCCGCCACCGAATCCGCATCAACGCCGTTTGTCCAGGCGTGATCGAAACCGAGATCCTCGAAGGCCTGCACGAGCCGCTGTTGGCCCAACTACGCGCTAAGAACCCGGACGCCTATTTCGGCACTCCTACCGAGGTCGCCACCACAGTCTCTTTCCTGCTGTCCCAAAACGCTTCCTACATCTCCGGAACCACGGTGACCATCGACGCCGGTGGATTGTACGGAGCCCTGTAATCCCGAACGAGCGCGCAGTAAGCGCTGGCCAACCCAGTTGCCTCACTGCACGACTCGCCGACTGAGCTCAACCAGAGTTCGACCGAAATGCCTGCACGTCGCAGCTGAGCGACGGCCTGGGGGAATGAGGACCACCATGACACAAGATCTGCATGCGCTGCACGACTACTACTCCACACCTCGAACAGAGGATGCCGAAACTATTTACGGGATCTGGA
>NZ_JBHXMY010000813.1:0-2086 GCF_042720195.1 Nocardia sp. NPDC058497
CAGTGCCAGCGACAGTACGCGCGCCGGCCGTTCGACACAGCGAATCTTTCCGTCATCGTGGGGATGAGTGCGCGTCCATGACGAATGCGGGTAGTCGACTACTCGTGAGGTTGCCGATCGGGGCGGCGACGATGATGTGCACGCTCGGTGAGCGTGTAGACAGCATCCCGTCACTTCGGAAAGGGCTGACGATGACCGCCGATACGAATACCAGCCGGATCGGCGACTCCGTCGTGGTGAACGAAGCGGTGTCGACCGGGTACGACCGTGGCTTCCTCGGGACCGGTATCGAGGTTCCGGAACTCGATGCGGCGGTGCGCGGGGACGCGGTGCGCCTTGATGGTTCCGAAGTCATCGGGTACACGCATTTCTCGTTGGCGCTGAGTGCCGCGCGGCGCTTCGCGTTCTGGGTGGGCTGGAATATCGATGGTGGTGCGATGAAAAGGATCGGGAGGCGAGGTATCGACTTCGTCAAAGACTCGCGGATCCCGGCCGACGTGCAGGTGGGTAATGAGCTCTACCAGGGTAATCGGCTCGATCGTGGGCACCTGGCACGGCGGGCTGACCTGCTGTGGGGCAGTGCGAGCGAAGCGGAGCAGGCGAATATCGACTCGTTCTTCTACACCAACATCACCCCGCAGATGGACGACTTCAATCAGAGCAGCCGCCGCGGAGTGTGGGGGCAGCTCGAAGACGCGGTGTTCGCCGATGTCGACGTCGACGACCTGAAGGTGACGGTGTTCGGGGGACCAGTCTTCCGTGCCGATGACCGCGTCCACCGCGGGGTGGCCTTGCCGAAGGAGTACTGGAAGGTGATCTGCTTCGTCGAGGCGGGCAGGCTCACCTGCCGGGCGTTTCTGCTGACTCAGCAACTCGACCTGCGCGAAGCGCTCGAACTCGACGAGTTCCGGGTGTTCCAGGTCGCGCTGACCGAGATCGAAGAGCGGACGCGGCTCCGCTTCCCGGCTACCCTGCACGATGCCGACACCCTCGCGACCATCGAGCTGACAGGTGTGCGCGAACCGCTGGAGTCCACCGCCGATATCCGGTGGTAGCCGGTCGCGGGTGGTGGTGGCGGTTGCCGGCCCGGTACGGGCAGCGCCTTGTGGGCGCGCTGGTGCGCGGCAACCGCCTGCCTGCCGGTCCAGGAGAACGGCCATCCCGTCCCCGGCGGCGGTCGGTGGGTGATCCAGATCGGCGATACCCCGCCGCGCTGACTCGAAACAGGGCGGCTCGTGACCCCCGCGGCAGCGACCAGGACTTCCCGGTTCGGTCGCGGAGCGGCCATGGAATGGCCATATCGATAAGAGCTAGCGTGCACGGAAGGTGTCGGTGAGGCGCGGAGTCCCCGCGGACGTGACCACGTCGACGCATGCGCCGACGAACTTGTTCTCGAGGGTCACATCCAGTAGCGCATCGGCAAGATCCACCCGCGAGGTGTATCGGCCGGGTACGCCCGACGGCGCCAGGGTGTAGTCGGTGATCGTGGTGCCGTCGAAGAGTCCGGACGCGCGGACGATGGTCGAGTCGAGTCCGCTGTTCCGGACGGCTGCCTCCATGCGTCCCATATCGGCGTAAGCGGTACGCCCCAGAGTGAGCATCACGGGGAGTAGTACGGCTCGAAAAAGGAAGGTTTCGCCCGGAGCCGCGGTGCCGGCGACGCAGACCGAGCTGACGCAGACCAGGCGTCGAACGCCATGTAGTTCCATTGCCCGCATGATGTTTCCGACGCCTTCGGTAAAGATCGATACGGGCTCGAGTGTGTAGCTTCCGCCCAGGACCGATATCACAGCATCATGCCCGGCTATGGCCTGTGCGACCGAGTCACTGTCGCGTGCATCTGTCCGCACGACGCGCAACAGCGGATCGGCGATGGCGAAGTCGCCGGGGCGGCGCACTGCGGCGGTAACCTGTTGTCCCCTATCGATTGCCTGGCGAACTACGTTCAGGCCGGTTGGGCCGCTGGCACCGAATACGACAATCTTCATCGCTTCCTTACCTTTCTTCTCGGGTGCTGTAAGCCACTGGCTGCCATAGGCTTTGCAGCACCCAGGAGCGCCGGGTATGGCTTTCATCGCTCAGCCGT
>NZ_JBHXMY010000814.1:0-2078 GCF_042720195.1 Nocardia sp. NPDC058497
CTCCTCTGATGTCGTCTCCGCCTCTCCCCGGACCGCCGCCCCGCGCGCCCGCCCCCCCCCCCCCCCCCCGCCGCTGCGCGGCGGGACCCTCCTCGAGGTCGGGTTGTGCGGGGCTGGGTTGTCAGATCACGCCGGGGATCAGGGCTTTGCGGGTCGTGGGGTAGTCGACGAACTTCTCGCGGTACCAGCGGTGCGTCGCGAAGGCGCGCGGCACCAGGTTGCCCGCGGTGATCAGGAAGATGGCCACACCCGCCAGCGACCAGGTGAGCATGGCGAACCCCGCCCAGGCGATCAGTTCGCCCAGGTAGGCGGGGCTGCTGACGAACCGGAAGCCGCCGCCGAACGGGATGCGGTACTCGGCGGCGCCGGGGTTGTCCTTGTCGCGCAGGTTGCGCACGATCGCCTCGGACCGCACCAGCAGCGCGAATCCGCACAGATACACGACGAGCCCGATCAGGAACCGCGGGTCGGTGAGCCAGGCGGTGCCGTACTGATTCTTGTAGTCGTTGCTGAAGAACGCGCCGTTGAGGTAGCCGTGCAGCGAGGTCACGAACACCCCGGCCGCGACCACCGAGAAGTTGAAGCTGCTCTTCTTGCCCGGCACCTGCCGGATCGACAGCGGGAAGAACCAGCCGCGATTGCCGTAGTGCAGCAGCCAGATCGCCGCCAGCACCAGCGGCACCGGTTCGAAGCGGTCGGGGCCGGTGAAGTAGAACACCGCGAACACGACGGTCGCCGGCAGTTCCATCAACCACCAGCCCAGCTTGGGATTGAGATTGAAGCCGATCGAGGTCGAGGCGAAGCGACCGTAGGGACTCTGCGCGAACAGCCCGCCCACGATCACGAACGCGGCGAAGGCGAAGGCGATGGCCAGCACCGTGTCGTAGGTGGTGTTCCCGGTGTACCAGTCCATCGAGATTCCTTTGTCCGACAGCACGCCGGGCACGATCGCCGACGTAAAACTAGAACACGTTCTATCATGGATCCGGCAGGGGGAGCGTAACTATGGAGGACCTACATGCCGTTGGATCGGACCGCTGAAGACCTGCTGGCGGCGGTGCAGGCGTCACCGCGCGCGGTGGCAGCGCACGACAAGGACACCTGGGTCGGCCTGTTCGTCGACAACGCCGCGGTGCACGATCCGTACGGCGCGCGCGAGCACATCGGCCGCGACGCGATCTCGCGGTTCTACAACGTCTTCATCGCGCCCAACTCCATCGTCTTCCGGGTCGAGCGCGACCTCGTCGCCGGGCGCACGGTCGTGCGTGACCTGCACATCGAGACGACCATGTCGACCGGCGCCACCGTCACCGTGCCCATGCACCTGCGCTACGACCTGATCGAATCCGGCGGCGGCTGGCGGATCGCGCGACTGGCCGCGCACTGGGAACTGGCGGTGATGATCCGGCGGCTGCTCGGCACGGGTCCGTCCGGGCTGCTGGCCGGGTGCAAGCTCGGCCCGCAACTGGTCACCGAGCTGGGCGCCGGTGGGGCGATGGGCATGATGCGGGGCCTGCGCGGTGTGGGCGCGACGGGCAAACGGGTCGTCGGCCGGCTGTTCGGCGCCGCCGCCGCGGGCGATGTGGCCGGTGTGCGGGACCTGCTCGGTGCGCGGGCGGCGGTGGAGCTGCCCGCCGGGCGTCCGGTCGACGCGGCGGAGTTCGCCGAGCTCGCGCGAGACATGGAGTGGGACAAGCTGATCGCCGCCGGGCGCACGGTCAGCGCGAGTGTGCGGATCGGCGCGGCGCGCGGGGTGGCCTTCGTCGACTTCGCGGCCGACGAGCCGCGGATCGTGGCGATGACGGTCTTCCTCGATGGTCCGCTGCCCGGCCGCTAGCTGTTTGGTCCGGCCGCCGAGGGCGAACCCCGGCGGCGGCGGACCTGCCCGGCGCCCGACCCGGGTGCGTGGGCCGATCACGGGCGGTAGGTTGGGGCCAAGGCCGAGGTCTGGAGGTTCGTGTGCATCTGCGTGGTGTGGTTCTTCCTGGCGACGAGGAGCGTGACCTGTGGGTCGTCGACGGTGTCGTCACCTTCGAGCCGGTACGTGGGGCTGAAACCCTGTGCAGCACAGGGTGGAT
>NZ_JBHXMY010000815.1:0-2063 GCF_042720195.1 Nocardia sp. NPDC058497
GGCCTGGGTTACAGGCACACGATCAAGCAGACGGGAGCTCGTCGCCGCCGAGAAGACTGGCGATCCGCTACGCAGGGCTGAGTACGTCACGCACCATCGCCCATACCTCGGTGCGGGCGGCCCGGGTGGCAGCCAGGGACGGGATCGTGAGGAAGCCGTGGAACAGCCCGTTGTAGCGGCGATGCCGCACCGGGACCCCGTCGCCGGCCAAACGCTGCGCGTAGGCGTCGCCTGCCGAGCAAGGCGGGTCGAGCTCGGCGGTGACCACCACCGCGGGCGGTAGGCTGGCCAGCGACGACGCCCTGGTCGGCACGAGACGCACGTCGTCGGTGCCGTGCGGTGCGTAGTTCTGCCAGTACCACCGCATGGCACTGGTCGTGTTGTAGTGCCCGGTGCCGAACCGCTGATAGGACTCGGTCTCGAAATCGTCGTCGATCACCGGATAGATCAGAACCTGCGCCGCGACCTCGGGACCACCACCGTCCCTGACCGCGATGGCCACGGTGGCCGCGAGATTGCCGCCCGCACTGTCACCGGCCAGCGCGATCCTGGCCGGATCACCGCCCAACGCGCCCGCGTTCTCAGCCGCCCACCGCAGCGCCGCAAGCATGTCGTCATGGGCGGCCGGTGCAGGATGCTCCGGCGCGAGCCGGTAGTCCACCGAAATCACCACCGCACCGACCCCCGCCGCCATCGAACGACAGAACTCGTCATGACTGTCGAGATCACAGAACACGAATCCACCACCGTGCGCGAACACGATCACCGGCAGCGCGTCACCATCGTGATGCGGCCGGAACACCCGCAGCGGCAACTGCCCACCGGGCCCGTCGATCGTGAGGTCGCGCGCCTCGCGCATATCGGGAAGACGTTGCAGCGGAGCACGTCTGGCGCGGATCGCGGCCCGCACCTCGGCGGCGTCCATTGCGGCGACATCGGGAAATCCAGCGTCCAGCGCGGCCAGCATCGCCGCAACTTCAGGATCGCGAACAGCGCCCGGCCCAGTGGTCGGGAAAACTCGTGCACTCATGCAGGTCACGGTAAGTTCGGGCGGCGCCGCTGGAACCGCATTCTCCCGCTGGGCGGAAACACCAGGCCGGTGTCCGTTTGCGCGCGCTTACGGTCGGCGGAGAGTGCCCCGGAGATCTACCGGGCGGAGATCCGCGCCGAGGTGACGGGAGCCCCGCCCGGCGAACTCACCCACCGTCGGGGCGTGTCAGCCGCAGCAGGTCGCGCCGGAGGCGACGGCTTTCTGCTTGGCGTCGGTGCCGCAGCAGGCGCCCTCGGCCTCGGCTTCGGCTGCGGTGCCGCAGCACACGTCGACCGCTTCGGCGTCGGTGAGGCCGAGTTCGGGTGCGGTGCCGAAGGTTTCGCTGTCGGCCAGCACCGTGTAGACCTCCCATCGTTCGGCGCCCGGGCCGGTCACCCACACCTTGTCCTGGGTGGCGAAGCAACAGGTGGTCGCGATCTGCTCCTCGGTGAACAGGCCCGCTTCGGAGAGTCGGGCGATCTCGCCGTGGACCTGCTCGGAGGTTTCGACTTCGACGCCGAGGTGGTTGATGGATCCGCCCTGACCGGCGTTCTCGATCAATACGAGCTTGAGTGGCGGCTCGGTGATCGCGAAGTTGGCGTAGCCGGGCTTGCGCTTGGCGGGTTCCGAGTTGAACAGGGTCGAGTAGAACCGCACGGCGGTGTCGAGGTCGTCGACGTTGAGGGCCAGCTGGATACGAGACATGATCGAACCTCCACTTGTGTGACATATATCGAAGAACTTCTGATGCCGAGTCTGCTCACCTTTTCGACATATGTCAATACCGCGGGTAGTCTCGATTTCATGCCCAAGGCGCTACCCGTGATCGATATGTCCGCCCCGGTCTGCTGCGCTCCCGTCGCGGCGGGACCGGTCGACGACGCCGCCGCACTCGAGGTGGCATTACGGCTCAAGGCGATCGCCGACCCGGTCCGAGTCAAGCTGCTGTCGCTGCTACTGACCACCCCGCGCGGCGAACGCCACGGCGGCGACCTGGCCGCCGCGGGTGGCCTCGGCGAGTCCCCGGTGTCGC
>NZ_JBHXMY010000816.1:0-2058 GCF_042720195.1 Nocardia sp. NPDC058497
GGTGAACGTCGTCGAGCTCAATCTCGCACTGCACGAACGCATCCCGTTCCAGGGCTGAACACAGCGATCGGGGCCGGATCCACCAGGGTCCGGCCCCGACGCGCTACTCCTCCTCGTCGGTGATCAGCGCCCAGCCCTCGGGCAGACCCGTCACCGTCACCGCGGACCCGCAGACCTCGATATCGACGGTGACCTCGCCGAGCCGGAACTCCGACATCCGCACGCACCCCCAGGACGGCGGCACCTGCGGCCGCAGCGTCAGGGTCCGAGCGGGCACATCGGGGTCGAGCCCGAGGAACGAGCGAACCAGCAGCAGTGGCGCCGCGCTCGCCCACGCCTGCGGCGAGCACGAGGTGGGATAGGGCACCGGCGCAGCGAAGCGGGTACGCGGGAAACCGCAGAACAACTCGGGCAGCCTGCCGTCGAACGCCGCTGCGGCGTCGAGCAATCCGGCCGACAGCTTGGTCGCCAGTTCCACCGCGCCCGGCACGTGCTGGTACCGCATGAGCCCGGCGACCGCGATCGCCGTGTCGTGCGGCCACACCGACCCGCTGTGGTAGCTCATCGGGTTGTAGGCGCCCATGTTCGACGACAGCGTGCGCAGGCCGAAGCCGGAATCCATCTCCGCCTTGGCCAGGTTCTTGATCAGCAGCTCGGCGTGCTCGTCGGTGGCGATGCCCGACCAGAGACAGTGCGCCGCATTGCTGGTCAACGCGTCGACCTGCCGCTTGCTTCCGTCCAGTGCCACGGCGTACCAGCCGCACTGGGGTAGCCAGAACTGCTCCGCGAACTTGGTCCGCAAATCGGCGGCGCGTTCGCGCATCCGGGCGGCCAGCGCGGGATCGTCGAACGCGTCGGCCAGTTCCGCCCTGGACAGGTACGCCGCGTACACATACCCCTGCACCTCGCACAGCGCGATCGGTGCCTGCGCGATATGTCCCGCGGCGTCGTTGATCCCGTCGAAACTGTCCTTCCAGCCCTGGTTGATCAGACCGCGATCGGTGGCGCGCACGTATTCGACGAAGCCGTCGTCGTCGCGGTCACCGAAGTCGGTGATCCAGCCGATCGCCGCGTCCGCCGCGGGCAGCAAGGTCGCGATGGAGGCCGGTTCGGCGCCCCAGCGCAGGCATTCGGCGAGCAGCATCACGAACAGCGGTGTGGCGTCGACGGTTCCGTAGTAGATCTGGCCGCCCAGCACCTGCCCGACCGCGGGACCGCGCCGCATCTCGTGCATGATCCGGCCCGGTTCCTCCTCCACCAGCGGATCGACCGTCTGGCCCTGCAATTCGGCCAGCTGCTGCAGCGTGCCGAGCGCGAGATCGGTCTCCAGCGGCAGCGACATCCACGCCGTGAGCAGGGAGTCCCGGCCGAACAGTGTCATGAACCAGGGCGCGCCCGCCGCGACGAACGGCCTTCCGGTGCCCGAGTCGGGCTGGATCTGCAAGGCGCCCAGGTCGCTTTCGCTGCGGCGCAGTATCTGGTTGAGCAGCCCCGAATCGGCGGCGATGTCGGTGGCGGTGGCCCGCCACGCCTGGATCTTGCGCACCGGCTCACTGGCCCGGTACCGCTCGCCCGGGGTGCCCTGGGTCTGCGGGCGTTGCGCGGCGCCCGCGGGCTGGGCGGTGATCTCGGTCTGCCAGCGTCCGCCCGCGGGGACGACGACGCGCCAGATCATGGTGCCGTTCAACACCATCGGCTCGACGGTCGAGGTGAGCGCGAGCCCGCGTGACAGGTCGGCCCTGTCGTGCAGCAGCAGCTCGCCATCGGCGGTCGTCATCTCCGCCCGGTGGCCGTTCATCCGGCCTTCCTTCACCGAGAACAAGTCGACGAAATCGGCGTCGACGTGCAGCTCGATCACCACCGCGGTGGCCTCGCGGCTCATGTTCTCCAGCGTGATGAGTTCGTGCATGCCCTCGGCGACGAGGCGATCGCGCACGACGAGCAACGTGCTGTCGGCCCTGCCCTGCTGCGGCGGGGGGGGGGGGGGGGAAGAGAGGGGGGGCGTGAGCGGGGGGGGAGGGGGGGGGTCGGCGCCCCCCCGCGCCGCACGCCGCCCGG
>NZ_JBHXMY010000817.1:0-2054 GCF_042720195.1 Nocardia sp. NPDC058497
GTAGTAGGTGAGCGCGTCGTCGATCGTGTCGTCGGTGCCCGCCCGCTCCAGGACCGGGTTGCACGGGAACCAGACTCCACCGCCGCCCGAATACGCGGTCGTGCCGCCGAACTTGTCGGTCGCCTCGACCACCGCGACGCTGAGCCCCTCGCGGGCGGCGGTGTAGGCGCCGGCCAGGCCACCGCCCGACCCCGCGACCAGCACATCGACCTCGTCGTTCCAGTCCACCACTGTTTCCTCCTGGTACCACCTCGTAGTGCCGATGACGGTAGGTCCGGTGACGGCGGTCACGCAGCGGATCATCCCGATCACCGGGAGGCGATCGATGCGAGAACGTGCCGGTCAGCGGGAAGGACACCTGCTCTCGCGGCCCGCGCGTCCTTAGCCTCGCCCGCAGAGAACCGGTCTCCATCGAAAGGTAGGCACTGTGAACCCCGAGACCCCATCGGCATCAGTGAAGGGCCCGGCCGACGTCGACGTGGTCGTCGTCGGTGCCGGCATCGCCGGCCTGTACGCACTGCACCGCTTCCGCGGCAGCGGCTTGACCGTCCGGGTGTTCGAGGCGGGCGAGGGCGTTGGCGGCGTCTGGTACTGGAACCGCTACCCGGGCGCGCGCTGCGACGTGGAGAGCGTCGACTACTCGTACTCCTTCGACGACGCGCTGCAGCAGGAGTGGAACTGGAGCGAGAAGTACGCCACCCAGCCCGAGATCCTGTCCTACCTCGAGCACGTCGCAGACCGCTACGACCTGCGCCGCGACATCGAATTCGGCACGCGCGTCACCGATATCGTGCTCGACGAGCAGACCCTGCGCTGGCAGGTCGCCACCGACACCGGGCACGCGGTGTCGGCCCGGTTCGTGGTGCTGGCCACCGGCCCGCTGTCGAACGCGAACACCCCGGCCATCGAGGGCCTCGAGACTTTCGCGGGTCAGACCCTGCACACCTCGCACTGGCCGCACGAGGGCGTCGACCTGACCGGGCAGCGCGTGGGCGTCATCGGCACCGGATCCTCCGGCATCCAGACGATCCCGTGCCTGGCCGAGCAGGCCGAGCAACTGCACGTCTTCCAGCGGACCGCCAATTACAGTGTGCCCGCCGGTAATACACCGCTGAGCGAGGAGGAACGACAGGCGCACAAGGCGAACTACCCCGAGCGCAGGCGGCTGTCGATGGCCAGCGGCGGCGGTTCCCCGCACCAGGCACACCAACAGTCGGCGCTCGAGGTGAGCGAGCAGGAACTGCGTGAGGCCTACGAGAAGCGCTGGGCGCTGGGCGGTGTGCTGTTCAGCAAGACCTTCCCCGACCAGCTGGTCACCCTGCCCGCCAACGACACCGCCCGGCTGTTCTGGGAGGAGAAGGTGCGCGCCGTGATCGACGACCCGCGGGTGGCCGACCTGCTGGTCCCGCGCGATCACCCGATCGGCACCAAGCGCATCTGCACCGACACGAACTACTACCAGACCTACAACCGCGACAATGTCGAGCTCGTCGACCTGCGTTCGACCCCGATCACCCGCATCGACGCGGCGGGCGTGCACACCGGCGACACGCACTACCCGATCGACACCCTGGTGCTGGCCACCGGATTCGACGCGATGACCGGATCGGTGTCGCGGATGAACATCGTCGGCCGCGGCGGCGAATCGCTCAACGAGGCGTGGCGGGAAGGGCCGAAGACCTATCTGGGACTGGGGATGACGGGCTTCCCCAACCTGTTCAACCTGACCGGCCCCGGCAGTCCCTCGGTGCTGGCGAACATGGTGCTGCACTCGGAACTGCACGTCGACTGGGTGGCCGAGGCCATCGCCTTCCTCGACAGCAGGGGAGCGACGGCACTCGAGGCGCGGCCGGACGCGGTGGCCGAGTGGGTGCGCGAATGCGCGGCCCGGGCGGCGGGAACGCTGATGACCCAGGCGAATTCGTGGTACCTGGGCGCCAATATCGAGGGCAGGCCGCGGGTGTTCATGCCCTTCGTCGGCGGGTTCGGCGTCTACGGCGAGATCATCGCCGAGGTCGCGGCCGCCGAGTACAAGGGCTTCGACGTCATCGAGC
>NZ_JBHXMY010000818.1:0-2045 GCF_042720195.1 Nocardia sp. NPDC058497
CGCGTCCGGATCCGGTGCCGCCGTGGTGGTGGAGGGTTTGGTGCGGGTGACCATCATGCCTCCTGGTCGACGGTGGTGAGGGTGTCGGCGAGGTGCTGGTCGTGCCCGGTCAGGGTGGTGCGGCAGACCTCGACGTGCCCGGCCTGGGTTTCGATCGCGCTCACGCAACCGTTCAGGTGGGTGGCGTGGTCGGTCATCGCGGCGATGAGCTGGGTGCGGAAGTCGGCGCCGATCAGCCCGAGCCCGGGAACGACCGCTGTTGCGGCTGTTGTGGCGTGGGTGGCGGCGGCGAGGTCACCGGCGACGGTTCGTGTCACCGCCACGAACTGTTGCGCGGTGGACGGATCGAAATCGAGCGACATGATGGCCCCCTTGGAGAATCTGGTTCGGAGAATTGGGTTCGGTCGGGTTGTCACAGTGACGAAGGTCGCGCAAGCCTGGGTAAGGCAGGTCGCGGCGGTGACCGTCGAATTGGTTGGGTCAGTGCGTATCTGCTCGGATCGGTCGGTTCCAGCAATGCGTCGATGTCCAAGACCGACCAGTAAACGAGGTGAAGATGGCGGGCACCGATCGCGGCGGCGGCAATGGCCTCGAGCAGCACGAGCCGGTCGCCGCCGATCCCTCCCAGTTGGCGGGGCCGCAGGCCGTAGTGGGCGAGCAGTCCGATGAGTTCCGCGCGAGCTCCGGCAGCATCGGTGCTCAGATCGACTAAGGCCAGCGTTGTCGGTCGGCTGCTGTTGCGGCGCCCCCAGCGGGTGGTCAACGCCGCCACTGCCCGAGTCTGCTCGTAGCGGCGAAGCGGCGGCAGCGGGTCGAACGCCGCCAGCGTGCGGGCGCGTCGCCGAACCTGGTTCAAGGCGGCCACGAACTGGTGGTGGATGCCGTCACGGAAACCGTGATGGATGAACAGTTCCCAGGACAGGACCACGGTGCGCATTCGGGTATCGGGGGGCACGGTGCGGTCGGTGGCGGGGAAGCTGAGGTAGGCCAGGGCGGTCGCGGCAGGCGAGAACGCCAACCCGGCCACGGTGCAGTGGGCGATCCCGTTGGGGATCCGGCAGGTGGGAAGGCTGCGCAGGATTCGGGCCGGTTGGGGTGGGCGGGTCATCCTTCAGTTGCCGATCATGGCGTTCATGATGGTTCCGGCGCTGGTGGCGACCGCGCGGCCGATCATGGCTCCGGCGATCATCTTCGGTGATTCCAGGCCGCCGCCGGTCCACTTCTCCCACGCGAACTTCCCGCCGGCGTAGGTGATGGCGATGACACCGGAGAGCAGGATGAACCAGGTGAAGTACCGCACCAGCTGCACGATCTTGTCCGACATCGGTGGTGCTTGTGGTGTCGGATTGGACAACTGCGCCACCAGATCGTAGCCGGTCTGCAGGACGGGATGCATCGAAATCCTTTCGGAGAAGCTGGTGGGGTGGGTCAATGTCCGGTGTCGGTGGTGATTCCGGGCTGGCGCACGAGCGTTGACGGCGGCGTTGTCGCGTCGGCGCTGATGCCGGGTTGGCTGGGCCCCGCTGTAGTGGCCGTCGATGCCGGACCGGGAGACTGGTCGGCTGGTAGGGAGGGCGGGGCAACGAGTTGGGGTGCTCCCACCACCTCGACCGGCGAGGGGCTCGGTGAGGTGGTGGGAGCGGGCAGGTCCACGCTGCGGATCGTGGACGTGGTCGAGGACCCCGGCACCAGCGTGCTCGCTGGTGGCCGCGCCGATTCGGTGGTGCGACGGACGGTGGTCGGTGGTGAGGTCGCGGCGTCGTGGGCGGCGGCGGCCAGCCACGCACCGGCCCATGCTGCGGGGGAGGGGCCGTCACCGATGGTGTGGGAGTAGGCGTCGTGACGCATCCCGGTTTCCCACAGCCGCACCCACGTTGTGAGGTCGAGCAATGCCTGGTTGTCGGAGACCTCACGCCGCACGACATCGAACGCGGCCGTGACGAGCCGGTCACCGGTCGTCGGCGGAATCAAGTCGTTGACCGGGGGGGGGTACTTCTCACCCCACAGAGCCCCCCCGGCCCCCCGCTTGGGGAAGACGCACCGGG
>NZ_JBHXMY010000819.1:0-2044 GCF_042720195.1 Nocardia sp. NPDC058497
GGGGGGTTTCGGGGGGCGGCACCGAGGGGTTGGGGTAAGACCTTCGCGCTGGCGGGTTTGGGGTTGAATCATGCTGCGGCGTTCGGGAAGCGGCGGGTGGTAGTGGCGGTGCCGTTCATCACGATCACCGAGCAGAACGCAGCGGTGTATCGGGACTTGCTCGACACCGAGGAAGAACCGGTCGTGCTCGAGCACCATTCCAGCGTCCGCTACCGCAGCGAGAACGACTCCGACGACTCGACGGGTGCGGGGGATCGTTGGTCGCGGTTGGCGGCGGAGAACTGGGATGCGCCGTTCGTGGTGACGACGACGGTGCAGTTGTTCGAGTCGCTGTTCGGGCGTAAACCGAGCCAGGTGCGTAAGTTGCATCGGTTGACGAACGCGGTGCTGATCCTGGACGAGGTTCAGGCGTTGCCACCGAAGTTGTTGTTGCCGATCTTGGACGGGTTGCGGATCCTGGCAGAGCATTTCGGAACCACAGTCCTGTTGACTTCGGCTACCCAGCCCGAGTTCGAAGCGCTGTCGGTATGGAACAACGACAAGGATGCAGGGTCGGGGTTGGTGATCAAGGAAGTGATCGACGCCCCGCAACGGTTGTTCGATCGGGCACGGCGGGTGCGCTACGAGTGGCGGCTGGACCCGAAACCGACCTGGGAACAAGTCGCCGACGACGTCGCCGCGTGCGGGCAGGTGCTGGTGGTGGTGAACTCTATCGACGATGCCGCCGATCTGTTCGAACTGCTGCAGGCCAGGCGCGGTGCGGAAGTGTGGCATCTGTCAACTCGGCTCGCGCCAGCGCATCGCCGAGCGGCGTTGGCGCTGATCATCGAGCGTGTGAAGGCAGGTTTGCCGACGGTGGTGGTGTCGACCACGTTGATCGAAGCCGGAGTCGATATTTCGTTTCCAACAGTGTGGCGGGTTCTGGCGGGGGCGGACTCGGTGCAGCAAGCTGCTGGCCGAGCGAATCGTAATGGCGAATTCCCTGACGGGGGACTGGTCGTCGTGTTCGACCCGGTTGATGGGCGTGCCCCGCGAGACAACGCCACTCCCGCCGCACTGACCGCTGACCTGTTCGGCCCGGAAGGTCCCGAGCTCGACAACCAAGCCGCGCTGGCTACCTACTACCGCAGTCTCTACACCAAGCTCGGTCTGGACAACACCGGCATCGACCGCAGAAAAGACCCTGTCGGGCAAGTTATTCAACGTCATCGCGCCGCTCTGGATTTCCGGGCGGTCACCGATGGACAGGACACTGGTTCAGGCCGCGACCGTAGCAAGGCGTTTCGCATGATCGCTGACGACACCGTTCCCATCGTGATTGTCGATGAACACCACAGCGACACCGTTGGTCACTGGCTGTCGATTCTGGCTTTGGGAACCGACCGTGCCCGCACAGCGTTGCGCGAGTTGCAGCCTTGGATTGTGCAACTGCGCCGCGATGTCGCCCAACGGGCGGATGTCGCTGCGTTGATCGACCCTATCGCTGGCGACCTCGGCGTGTGGAAAGGTGTTTACGCGTGGAACTCGGCCACGCTCCAAGGGATCGGCGTGGACATCTCCACCATCGAAACGGTGTTGTGAATCGGTACTCAGGCCACGCCGAATCACAGATTTCGGGTTCGGGCGGTCTGGTTGGGAACCCCGGGTGCGACCGAGCTACCAGAAAGGTTCCGAACCCGCGACCTGGCAGAATCTGGGAGTGGTGGCGGACGAGGGATTGTCTGACGGTAGCGAATCGGCATATCCGCAGATCAGATAGAGCGGCGCCGGGCCTCACGGCTCGGCGAGAATCTCAACCTTGCGGACGACCTCACCGGCGACGGTGCCGTCGGGCGGCGCCGGGCCTCACGGCTCGGCGAGAATCTCAACCTTTCGGGTGGGCGCATCCTCACCGCCTGCAACCGCGGCGCCGGGCCTCACGGCTCGGCGAGAATCTCAACGCCAAGCAGGTCACCGGCATCGATACCGATGTTGCCGGCGGCGCCGGGCCTCACGGCTCGGCGAGAATCTCAACATTGGCAGCGGGGTGATCAGTGGTTTGTGG
>NZ_JBHXMY010000820.1:0-2038 GCF_042720195.1 Nocardia sp. NPDC058497
ACAGGGGCAATTATAGTACACACTTCGTAGGTCGACGAGGAACCAGAGGCTCGAATGTGCAGCAGGATGTCGGGCAGATTGCGTCGGGTGGCTCCACACGCCACAGTCCCGTCACCTACCTTCCAGGCGAGTACGACCGTAGTCTAGGCCCGTACTATAGGTTCAATGGAGGACACTTGGCCCCCTACGAATCAGGTGGACCCGGCGAAAGGATCAACCACGTCCCCCAGTGGGAGTATCAAAACATGCGACGCGACGGTCCTGGACATTCTCGAGAAAATACCTGGCGGGCCACAGAAGAGGCCTTGGCAGATATCGATAGGACTCCTGATGCCACCGTCGAAAGGGTGGATATTTTTGCGGAGCGCATCACGCCAGATCGAGTAACGCCAGATCGGCTTCATGCGCGGTACATCGTGCGCCGCCACTCCGACTCAGTCGACCTGATAGAAGCAAGGAGCTACCCGAATGTCCCTTGAGTTCGATGAAGAACGCGCGGATAAGTTGTCGCGGGAAGTATGCGAGATAATGGCCGAGGCCGCGAATCCAACCGACTGGCTCAGAATTGAACTGGTCTACCTCGCCGTCGGCGCCGTCACGGAGAAAAACCTCTTCGGCGTATGGCGCCACGAAACCCGACCGATCGAAATAGTACCAGCCAAAATCGAGGCGCCACTTCAAGAATTACGTCGAATGATGTACTCGCCGGGCGCGGGAACATGGTTCTTGACCCGATACTATCTAGAGCCCGATATGACCAGCACCGTCGTCTACGATTTCGATTACGATCCAAAATTCAAGACGGATCTCAATCCATCCGAATGGCGCCGGGAGCTGGATCAGTTCCCTCGAGATCCACAATACCTACCGAAGTGGCTTGAGGAGTGCGCAGCGTGAGTACCGACCGGACTATCCTGGAGCAGGCGATCCGGGATGTCCCACCCTTCGAGGTGCAGAGCCGCATCCTTGACCTAATTGCTTCCCGGCTTCTCATTGTTGCGCCGTACGGCTGGCAAAGGCTCGAGTTGCGATACACAAAGATCGGCGACAACGATTTCGATGGCTGCGATGTCTGGGTTCATTTCATCGATGCCTCCCTGCCTATTCCATGGAAGGCCCCTACCGAGGTGGCGGATCTTTTTGAGGATCTCAAGCACTACATGGCACATCCACAACGAGGGACCTGGCTGGAGGTCGAGTTCACACATAGTTTTCCGAACCGGCACTCGAGCAAGTACCTTCGCGGTGCAGACGAACTCGAGGGCGTTGAAGCGACTGATATTCGCCGCGAGCTGGAGATCTATCCCCGTTCCGCGCAGTTTGTGCCGGACTGGATGTCGAAATCGAGTATTTCCGAGTAATGGAGTGTCGCCGCCTGCACTGTTCTGTGGTGTCGGTGGCGTAGCAACGCCCGAGCGCCCGACACCTGAATCGCCCGGGTTTGGCCAATGCCGTTAGCTTAGCCAGCGAACCTGGGGCTTGGTCGCCTACCGGAATGACGAAGGCGCGGCTACGGCGACCTCCTCCGCCGCTCCGGCTGGGACGGAGTAACCCCCCCATCCGCCTAATCGGCGACACCTCCACCAACGGCCCACCCGGAACCACCCTGGCGAACGAAATCGGCGACGTGCGACACGCTCTTGGTGCGGGACTATCATGACGCCATGGCAAGTCCATCTCCGGAACGCCCAGCTTTGCCCGAGTTCATGACCTGGGAAGAACTCGAACAGCTTCCCGAGGAGATCGCCGCCCAGATCGAGCTGTGGGACGGGCGGGTGGTGTGGGTTCTTCGCGGACCCGCGGAGCACCAGGAGTTCACCAATCTGCTCTGGGCCGCGCTGCGACGCTGCGCGCGAGAGGCGATCACCACCGATCCGGAACGCTGCTGGCGGGTGCACACCGAAACGAACATCTTCTTCGGTCGAACCGGAAAATCGGACTTCGTGACCCCAGATTTCCTGGTGCGCCCCTACGTGGATGCGCCTTACCATGACATTCGAGCAGATGATGTGGTGCTGGTATGAGAAGTGCTCTCGCC
>NZ_JBHXMY010000821.1:0-2024 GCF_042720195.1 Nocardia sp. NPDC058497
GATCTGGCGAGTACATGGGTAACTCACCGGGTACGGGCGAACTGGCCACGCCCTCCACCACCGCCCGCCGACGTTTCAGCCCACGCGCACAAGTCTGGCCTGAATCGCGGAGAGGCGGGACAGCGCAGTGACCGGAATGGCTAGTTCGTTTCTTCGGTATACCGATGACACGGGACGACAGCATGAGCTGCCGCTCGAGCCTTCGCAGCAGCGTTTCACTATCGGCCGCAATGTGCAGGCTGACCTCGTCCTAGGTTGGGACGCCGAGGTCTCACGCCTGCACGCCGCCGTCGAACACCTCGGCGCGCACTGGACCATCGTCGACGACGGCCTCTCCCGCAACGGCACCTTCGTCAACGGCGAGCGCCTGATCGGCAGGCGCAGGCTCAGCCCCGGCGACCGCATCCGCGTCGGCACCACGCTGGTCCATTTCTTCGATTTCGGCGGGGTCGTCGACGACGCGACGCATACCGCCTCGGGCTCGATTCCCACCATGCGCTCGCTCACCGAGACCCAGCGTGCGGTGCTGATCGCCCTGTGTCGCCCGTACAAGCACGGCACCGGCTTCGCGACACCGGCCTCGAACCAGCAGATCGCCGAGGAATTGTTCCTCTCCATCGACGCGATCAAGACCCATCTGCGCGCCCTGTTCGCGAAGTTCGGGGTGGAGAACCTGCCGCAGAACCAGAAGCGCACCCGGCTGGCCGCGCTGGCCATGCAGAGCGGGATGATCTCCGACCACGACCTGTGAGCGACGCTCGCGCAGGTGCGTGAGCGTCTGAACCATGTCCGCGGCACGCGTTACACGGTTGACTGAGTCGTATCACCGGAGCACAGGGATCGAGCTCCGGAAGACGAGTCAGGAGACATCTCATGTTCGCAGTTCGGATGGCCGCGATGGTTATGGCCGTGCTCAGCACCGGGCTGATCGCCGGCGTGTTCTACGCCTACGCGATCTCGGTGATGCCCGCACTGGCGCGGACCGGCGATCGCACGTTGATCGATGTCATGCAGAAGGTCAACGTGGTGATCATCAACCCGTGGTTCATGCTCGGCTTCCTCGGCACGGTCGGGTTCACCGCGCTCGCTGCGGTGCTGAGCCTGGGCTCCGAACACCGCACGACGCTGATCTGGCTCGGAATCGCCGTGGCGCTCAACGTGATCGCCTTCGCCGTCACGGTGGCACTGAACGTGCCGCTCAACGACGCGCTCGACGCGGCGGGCGACCCGGCGGCCATCATCGACACCGCGGCCGTGCGCGCCGACTACGAGGCGGCCTGGGTGCGCTGGAACATCCTGCGCGCGGTGCTGCACACGGCGGCGTTCCTGGTGCTGTGCGGCGCGCTGTTCGCGGCCGGTGTGCAGCAGGGCAAGTCGAGTGCCGCGGGTGTGGTTGCCGGACAGCAGGTTTCGCAGACGGTGGCGGCGCCCATGGCGGGCGGGTTCGCCGCGGCGCCGTTCCAGCGCTGATGGCGATCTGCCAATAGGGTCACGCGATCACTGGAACGTGTTCCATGATGAGTGGAACACGTTCTAGTGAGGAGCTGTTTCATGCGACGTAGTTCGAGATCGTTGCTGGTAGTGGCCGCTGCCGCCCTGCTGACCTGGGCGACCGCAGGCAACGCCGCCGCCGAGTATCCGGTCGACTACAACTTCTTCGGCGGGATCGCACCGGAGCTGACCAACCCGGGCGGATCGCTCCCCGGTTCGAACGATCCCGGCTGTGTCCCCTCGGCCGAGCATCCGAATCCCGTGGTGCTGCTGCACGGCACCGGCGGTGGCGCACAGACGAATTGGGGCGTGTACGCCCCGCTGCTGGCCAACGAGGGCTACTGCGTCTTCTCGCTCACCTACGGCGCTTACGCCCTGCCGTGGCCGATCTCGGCGATCGGCGGGATGCGTCCGATCGAGCAGAGCGCGGCCGAGGTGTCGGCCTTCGTCGACCGGGTGCTCGCGAACACCGGAGCGGCGCGGGTCGACTTCGTCGCCCATTCCCAGGGCAACATCGTCGGCTACTACTACAT
>NZ_JBHXMY010000822.1:0-2020 GCF_042720195.1 Nocardia sp. NPDC058497
TAGGTCGAGTGTCGCGAAACCGCAACCTATTTATCGCCCCGACGTGTCTACCCGTGAGTACCATCACCGCAGCTCAGCGACTGCGCGCTCGGGGCCGGCGCCGTGAATGCGTGGCTACGGTCTCAGCCGGCCAGCCGCTCGACCGAACCGAGTGCCCGCGCCGAGCCGTCGACGTCCACCTGCAGGCGCAGGTTGCCGGGCTGCAAACTGGTGCGCAAGACGACCTTGTCGCCCATCATCACGGGGCCGACATGCTCGACGATCGCCCGGTACGGCAGTTCGTGGTGGTCGGGATGCGCGGCGAGAGCTTCCTCGACCGCTTCCCAGTAGACGGCGTTGTTGACGTGGCCGAGCCGGTCCACATCGGTCACCCGGAGCGGGAACGTCACCGCGTCCGCGGCGACGCCGTTGAGCTCGGTGAGCGCGGCCCGCCAGCGCAGCCGGTGCTCGGTGGTGCTGGCCAGCATCGGCGCCATGAACGCATCGCTCATCCGCGCCGGACGCCCTGCCACCGGGTCGATGTGGATCAGGAACGCGGCGGCTTCGATGTGGCCGCCCCGCTCCCCTTTGAGCTGAATCCGCATGTCGCACCAGCGATTCGACAGCGCGTCGGCCCAGCGGCGTAGGTGCACCCGGTCACCGAAGACGATCGGTTCGTAGACGTCGATGACGGTGCGCCGCACGATCCACGCCTGGTGCGCGTCGCCGTCTGCGACCGCGTCGAGATGGTCGAACCCGATGTCCTGCAGATACCGCGCCACCGCGTCCAGGCGCAGCCGGTCGTGACCGTCGGTGTCCCCGAAACGTACCGGCCACGACGCCGCGAAGGCCTGCTCGATATCGGGGCAGTCGGGCAGCGGGGTCGCGATGACGTCGGCGGTCATGTGTCCGATGCTGCCATATTCCGCCGCTGCCGCCGCCCGGCGCCGAGGCGTTTCGCGCCGCCGGAATCAGCCGCGTTCGGCGGCGGCCTTGATCCCCTCGACGTGGGTGGTCCACATCCCGCGCGCGTGCTCGGCCTCCGCCTCGGTGGCGTTGTTGTCCTGACTCAGCGACAGCCGCGTGGTCGCGTCGTCCCCGGCGAGTTCGTAGGTGAGCGTGTGATAGTTCTCGGGCAGGTCGTCCTGGCCGCTCAGCGGGCTGTAGTGGGTGAACTTCAGCAACCGGCCCGGCTCGACCGCGAGAATCTCCCCACGATCCTCATAGGACTTGCCCTCGTACTCCCCCTGCCACACGATCGGGCTACCCGGCCGCCAATCGGTGCGCACCTCGGCACCGAACATGAATCGGCGGATTTGCTCCGGGTCGGTCAGCACGTCCCATACCCGCTGCGGAGAGGCGCTGATCTCGGTCTGCACGGTCGCGACGAATCCGGTCATGATGCTCAACTCCTTCGGTCGACCATCACCACAGTACGACGCGCGACCCTCGTCGTCTTGGACAAAGGCGCCACCCTGACCCCGCAGGTAGACCGGGCACCCGGGCTACTCCGCCACCCAGGCAAGCCCTTCCTCGATCAGCCGCGGCCCACTGGCGTTCCCGACGTCGAGGAGCCACCGAAGCGGTTCACAGCACAGATGTGACGAGTTCGATGATCGGATCCTTCACCGCCCACCACGGTGGCGACCACAGCCCAGAACACGCGCCGCGGTTCCAGGGAGCGCACGACCTACTCCAGTCGACTAGGATGCCGGGTTGACGGGTGCGGACCAATGTTGGACGAGCCTGAATCCGTGAGCGTATCGGCCCGGCTGGTAGATGGTGAGATCAACAGTGCCGTCGGGGTGCGAAGCCGCTTCGTCGACCAGCTGCTGGCCGGTGGCATGAACCCACCCGTTGACCGAGGGATAGATCGAATCGGGCCCGGAGCGGAAGTAATACAGGTCGCCCCAGATGACGTTGATGACGTCACCGAGGCGCCCGTCGGCGGCGGCAACAGTCTCCTTGTGATCGAGGCGAACGGTGACGGAACCAGCGGAGGGCTCGACGTCGATCGACGCGGCCCTGGCAGCAGCGGCGC
>NZ_JBHXMY010000823.1:0-2013 GCF_042720195.1 Nocardia sp. NPDC058497
AGTGTGGTTCGTGTCGGTTGTCGTCGCCTGCATAAGATATGCGGGTTGGTGGCGCCTGGGACTTCTAGTCCCTGCGTTCGTTGCAGTCACGGTGGCGCTGGCCGGATTCTCTGTCCCGGGTCGGATCGGCTGGTTGATGACTCGAAGCGAGATGGATCAGGCGGCCGCGGCGTGCGACACGCTGCAAAGCGGGCGATCAGGCGGTCCGTATAAGAGTGAAACTATTGGCATGTACAAGTTTCACCATGTCGAAAGTGGGCCCGCCGGAGAATGTGAATTCTATTTGTCGAGGTATTACCCGGGAGTTCGTAGCGGGTTCATCTATCTGCCGAACGGAGAAGCCATCGCTAGCGACATCGATCATAAGTATGTCCGCCTCGATGACTCTTGGTATTACTTCAGGGCATAGTTCCAGGGCTCCGTCATTGTCGCGTTTCAGCAGGTCAGTAGTAGTTCGAACGGTCTGGTGAAGTCGTGTGCGTAGTGGCGCAGCGCAGCGGCGATGTTGGTGTGGCCGGCGAGGCGGGCCAGGCTGATCGCGGTGTTGCGCAGTGTCGCGAGGATTTGTGGGGCGTGGCCGGTGCGGGCGCGGCAGCGGTCTTCGTCGTAGGTGACGTCGCGGATCCAGTGGACGCGGTTCTCGATTCCCCAGTGCCCGCGCAACCATGTGGCGATCTGTTCGCCGGTGGCGTCGGTAGCGGTGAGGCCGGTGACGGCGTAGACGGCTTCGGTGGATCGTTTGCCGGTGGCGCGGTCGGTGCGGGTGCGGGTTATCCGCAGGACCTGCTCGGCGCCGGGGAATCCGATACCGGCGTTGATCGCTGTCGTTTTCAGGGTTCGTCGTTCGCGGCGGCCGTGGCCGATGTCGATGGTCACACCGCGGCGCGGCGGGACCACAGTCAATAACATCGGCAAGCGCGCCGAACCGGTCTGGATGCCCACTGACGAGAAAGCATGGCGGGCGGTCTGGCACTACCGCTCGGCACGCGCCCGCCGCGACACGATCACCCTCAACGCCCAGGAAACACGGGCACGCGCGGCGATCGATGGCAGCAAACCCGCGAAGTCGACACGGTTCGTGAAAGTCGCTGGTAGCGACCGTTCATTGGACGAGATATCGCTGGCCCGGGCGCGGTCGCTGGTCGGGTTGAAAGGCTACGTCACCAACATCTCCGCCGAGGTGATGGCAGCTGGCGAGGTGATCGGGAAGTCCCACGACCTGTGGCACGTGGAGCAAGTCGTTCCGGATGTCGAAGACCGACCTCAAGGCCGGCCGATGTTCCATCGCACCCGTGACGCGATCGAGGCACACCTGGCGATCGTGTTCACCGCCCTCCCGGTGGCCCGCTACCTCCAAGACACCACCGGCGTCAGCGTCCAGCGGCTCGTTCGGACCCTGCGGCCGCTACAGGAGATCACCGTTGTCATTGCCGGGCATCCTCATCTCGTCGACCCGATCCACCGTGAGGCCGCCGACATCCTCACCGCCCTGAACATCCCACACTCATGGCATCAGGGCGGGTAGGAGTGGGTCACTAAATCTGTGTAACTCAGGTCGAACGCGCAGGTAAGGGTGTGCTGCTCACGACGGTCATCGGGGAAGTCGCGGGGCGAGCTGTGTTCGCGGAATCCCCTGGCCAGAGCGGGAACTCGTTAGTTGCTCAGAAGGTCCGCGGTGTAGCGTCACACGAACAAGAACGGCCGCCCGGCGAGCTGGAACTCACCGAACGGCCTAGGTACGAAACAGTCTCGAGCTGTTCGCACCGTAGGACGAAATCCTACATGCAACAGCTCGGCGCAACGTGCGTCGGGCTTTCGTCGTTTCACGGGTGAAGTCTGCCCTTGGCGACGGCCTAACTGTGTCGTGTCCTGGGCTCAGGCCGCTCCTGTCGGTCGTTATCGGAGAGCCCGACCGAGGGATAGACAACCCTGACACCCAGCCTCCTGCGAGCACCTTCGTCGTACGCCTCGCACGTACGCACCTGGTCGGTTCGGGAGATCACACCCACGACA
>NZ_JBHXMY010000824.1:0-2010 GCF_042720195.1 Nocardia sp. NPDC058497
GTCGCACCCTCTCCGCGGAGAATACGGTCGACCATAACGCGGAGCATGGCTTGTTTCGTGTCCTCGTGTCGCATGCTGTCGCTCACCTGCCCAACGATAGTCGCGCCGCACGTCGCTGCGCGTTTCCCGGGTTGCGGCGTGCTGCGATCGCTATCGTGCAGGGATTCGGGCAAGGCTCTGACGGGAGTGAGTGCGTGAAGCAGCTGACCAGGTCCGGCGGTGCGGTGCGGTTGGCGCCGCCGACATTCGGCAGTTTCCTGCGCTGGTTGCGCGATGATCGCCGGATGTCGCGCGAGCGGCTGGCGATGTCGGCGGGGGTCAGCGCCAGCTACGTGACTCATCTGGAGTGGGGCGACAGGGATCATCCGGCGCGCGCGGTCGTCGAGGCATTGGCGGACTGCCTGGATCAGGCCAGGGCGCTGCGGGTGACCGAGCGCAGGCATCTGTTCGACCTGGCGGGGATTCCCATCGCGGCGACTCCCACGATCGGCCAGTTGCGCGCAGGCATCGGCGAAGACGCGCTCCGCAGTCTCGACGCGCACCGTGGCGGGATGGCGGGATACTTCGACTCCCGCGGCGATATCCTGGCGCTCAACACGGCCGCGCGCACGATGCTGCCGGGACTGCGCGAGGGCGGCAACGGGCTGCACTGGCTGTTCGGTGACCAGCTGGCACGGCAGGTGGTCGTGAACTGGGACGACGTCGCGCGGATGTCGGTGAGCGGACTGCGCGGGCGAATCGGCGCCGTCGGCCAGGCGGGATGGCCGGAGCATCTGCTCGACGAGCTCGGAATGTACCCGGAGTTCTGTGTGCTGTGGAACGAAGGCGAAGTGACGTTTTCGACGGGGCTGTCGCCGATTCGACTCCGCGACCCGATGACCGGTCGACCGGTCGACGTCACCGTGCAGGTATTCGACGTCGACGTGGTCGACCACCCGGGGTGGGTGCGAATCTTCCTCGGCACGTAATACGGCCACGCTTTTACTCTGCTCAGTGGTAGTACCGAATGGAGTCATTTCCGGTGACCCGCGGTGGGATCGCAGTGATGACCCCGAGTCGTATAGTTCGGAAACTGAACGAACCGTTTCGAGTGCCGCTCGAGTCGGCAATATACGACTGATGCGCAGCGCCGCAGCGAATTGTGCACCGGTGGATCGTTGGTCGAGTCACAGGGGAACAAATGAATTCCACGCGCGGGCTCGATCCAGAGGGCGGCGACACGGCACCTGCGTCCCGGCCCCGGGGTTTCCACCTCGGCGGGGCGATCGGCGCGCTGGTCCTGGTGTGGCTGTCGCTCACACCGTCACTGCTGCCCAGGGGGCCACTGTTCCAGGGAGTCGTCACCGGCGCGGCGGCAGCCATCGGATACGGACTCGGCCTCGCGGTCGCTGCGCTGATGTGGTGGATGCTGCAACGAGAGCCGGGGCCGACGCCCACGGTGGTTCGCTGGGGGTTGGGAATCGTCGCAGCACTCGGCACGGTCACCGTCCTGGCCTGGTACGCCGATTGGCAGAGTGATCTGCGTTCGCTCATGGGCGTGAGCGGCCTTGCCTGGCACGCGTATCCGATCATCGTGGCGATCAGCGCCGTTGTCTTCGCGGTGTTGCTCGCGGTGTCGAGGTTGTGCTGGGCGCTGTCGCGCTGGGTCGGTGGACTGCTGGGGCGTGTGCTGCCCACTCGCGTCGCCGCTGTGCTGGGTGGTGTGGTCGTGGCGGTGGTGGCTGTCGCCGCGATCAACGGCGTGGTGGCCGATGTCGCGATGTCGGCGCTCAACGAGACGTTCAAGGCTGTGAACGAAGAGGATTCGCCGGATACCGAAGAACCCGTCGTTCCGGAGCGCTCCGGCGGACCCGGATCGCTGGTGAGCTGGGACTCGCTCGGCAGGCAGGGGCGGATCTTCGTCGCCAACGGTCCGACCCCACGCGACCTGACCTGTCTCTTATACCCCTCTGTCGCTGGCGGCGGAGAGAGTGGTGTTGTTGTCGGTGGGTGTGGGGTGTTGGCATCTGT
>NZ_JBHXMY010000825.1:0-1254 GCF_042720195.1 Nocardia sp. NPDC058497
TGTCGTTTGGGGGAGATATAGGTTGACTAGTTGAAGGGGCTTGCGGCCCCGGGTTTCTTTGTATCTTCGTAATATGAGTGGGTTGGTCTTACCAAGGAGGCGAACACGATTGCCTCGGATCTCGAGGCTACCGCGGTCAAGGTTGACGGCTACTGGCAAGGGGCCGCAGCCACTGCATATGGCACTGCCATCACACCCCAGCGAACAGCTGTTGCGCGTGTGGGAACAATTTCCAATGCGGCTCGGACAGCGATGCTCACCGTCGGAGCAGCTGGTATTGCTTTCTATGCTTCTTTGTTGGGCATTGTTATCTCTGTTATTGCCGAGGCGCTGATAGAGGTGGGCGCTGCAAGCACGGGGGTTGGCGCCCTCCCTGCCGCGATCGCCGGCATTGTGTCAGCGGCCAAAGTCGCGACCCTGCTGGCTACGGCGGTCACCGGAATGGTCGCTGTCGTCAGCTCGGCAGTGACTCAAGCCCAGGCTCTACAGGTGGAATTGGACAACCCCCAAGGTTTCCCCGAAGGTCACTGGCCAACGACCGACGCTGCGAAATATAGTGACGCGACCGTGCGAGACGGAGATGCGGACTGGTCGGTGACGGCGAAATGACCTCGGCCCCAGGTAGTTACGGTGAATTGGCCGTAGCACGTCGGATCTCACGGATTCGAATTGTGGTCGCGGTCGTGCTTGCCCTTCTGATGTTTGCCGTATCGGCCGCGCTTGTCCTGCTCTTTCATTTCTCCGATCCATTCGATAGTGGTTTTTCGACGGCAAACAAGGTTGCCTTGTCGATTTCCGCGATTTCCGCAATGACGTTCATCTCCGTTGGGTTTTTGCTATATCGAGGTCGAGTCGGTGTGGTTGCGATTCGTGTTGCAGAAGTAATCTTCTGGATCGACCTCGTCGCGATTTTTGTGTCGACCATTGGCCTACTGGCCGTCGGGTCGATATCCATAATTGTATGGATGGTTGCGATCGGAGTCGGCTTCGATCTTGCGAGGGAGCTGAGATACTATTGGCCACTTCGGGGGTAATGCGCTGGGTTCCAATTGTGATGGCGGGATTGTTGGTTAACGGTTGTGCCACTGATATTGGGAGCGGTGAGCCGACTGCGACACCGACTGCTAACATGACGCCGGACGGGCTGCAGCTCGAGGCGCCGCCGAGTTATGACCCATGCGTGGGTGTGAGTCAAGAAATCCTCGATCGGTTTCAGCTGCGTAAGGCGATCGAGCCGAACACGGCGGATAGGGA
>NZ_JBHXMY010000825.1:1264-2010 GCF_042720195.1 Nocardia sp. NPDC058497
AGGGACGGGCCCAGCGGGGTTCGGTGGCGGGGGTGCGATTGGGTTCGATCGAAGGGCTACGCGATCAGCGTTACGACCACGAATATCACGTTGGATTACGTGCGAGCGAACTGGGCCCGAGACCTTCGTGAATTCGTCATCGATGGACGCAATGCCATCTCGGTACGCAAGAGCGATGATCACCCCGACGAAGTGTGCTCGATCAACGTCGAAATGCAGGGCGGTAGCCTCGAATTTCACCTCGTCAACCCGCCCTCTCGTCGAGAAACGGGTCACATCGACACTTGCCAGCTGGGCCTCGATGTAGCTCGAGTTGTTGTGCCGACGCTCCCACCGGGAGCCTGATGGTGAAATCTGAACCGACGCAATGATTCTGAAACACAGGATGGCTGTATGGCTGGGGATGTAGGGGCACCGCGCCCATTCGCGAACTTGATCACGGAGGATCGTGAAGGTCGGATGACGGTGCGGATGGAGCCCGAGGAATTCGTCAATATCGACCGCGATTGCCAACGGTTTCTCGATCTCATCAGCCGGATGCAGAGCGCCGCAGAAGGTATCGCCAATACGCCTCCCAAAGACTGGGGTTTGGGTGCTGACAACCCTCTGCTGACTTCGGCAGCGACGATGGTGTCCTGGTTCCGAGACAAAGCCAAGACGGCCGACTGCGGCAACAGTGTGTACGCCATCCTCGAGCAGCATTACCAGATCATCGAAGACATCCAGACCGTGCACAAGGTGATCAT
>NZ_JBHXMY010000826.1:0-1995 GCF_042720195.1 Nocardia sp. NPDC058497
CCAGAGCGAGCCTCCCCGGTGGTTTTGCCGTGTCAGATCGTAGACCTCGCCCGCCTCGACGACGGCGACCATGGCAGACGGGTTCTGTCGCAGCTCGCCGACACTGATGGACTTCATGACGCCAGTATAGGGCGCAATTGTCTACTGATGTCTACATCGTTGTCGGATCAGACTTTGTCGGCCTCGCCGTTGGACAACGCCTTCTGGAGGGAGTTGAAGACGGTCAACCCCTGGCCGACCATGCCGTTGACCAGCTCGCCGACCCCGTCTGGTCCGTTGAGGACGGTGAGGTTGGCTCCTGCGAGGCCGTTGGAGGCCTGCTTGACGATTTCAGGGAGTTGTTCGATGAGCAGCTGGTCCAGGGCGATGCGGTTGTTGGAGGCGGCGGCTTCGGCTTGGATGCGGGTGCGGTCGGCTTCGGCCTCGGCGAGGATGCGGACGCGTTCCGCTTCGGCGAGTGCGGGTTTCACGACTTCGGCCTGGAGTTCCTGCTCGCGCAGTTCGGCGTTCTTGCGGGCCTGCTCGGCCTGGGCGGTGAGGACCGCCTGCCTGGCGATGGCGTCGGCGAGCGGACCCGCCTGTGCCGCTTCGGCATTGGCCTTGTCGATGTCGCGCTGATACTGCGCCTTGAGGATCGAGGTCTCGCGCTCGTATTCGGCGCGACGGCGCAGGGATTCCTGTTCGGCCTCGGCGGCGCGCTGGGCGGCCTGGGCCTGGGCGATCTGGGCGTCGCGCTGCACGGCCGCATTGTGCGGTGCGGCAAGGGCATTGATGTAGCCGAGGTTGCCGTCGTCGATGGACTGGATCTGGAACGAGTCGACCCAGAGGCCGATATTGCCCATCTCCACCTTCGAGGCGATCAGGACCTCGTCGGCCAGCTTCTGACGTTCGCGGATGATCTCCTCCACCGTCATCGAGCCGACGATCGAGCGCAGGTGACCGGAGAAGATACGGCCGGTCAGCACCGACATCTCCTGCTCCTGCTCGGAGAGGAAGCGCTGTGCGGCGTTGACGATGGACGGAGTGTCGTTGGCGACCTTGAACGCGATCACCGCCCGCACGTCGAGCTGGATCGCCTGTTTGGTGACGCAGCGCTCCTTGATCTCGGATTCGAACATCGCCAGCGACAGGTAGCGGACCTTGCGGAACAGCGGCACCACCCAGGTGCCACGGCCGATGACCACCTTGAACGGCGCGTTGTCCTTGGTCTTGGCGCCGCTGACCAGCATGGCTTCGTCGGGATCGGGAACGTGATAGCCCAGCATGTTCATTTCTCCTCTGTGAGCGGAATCCAGGCGACGACGTCGACCAGGCGACCCGGATGGACCGCGACGATCAACACGGTCGAGCCGGCGGCGAGCGGTTCGTCGGCGCGGGCGAGGTAGGTCTCGGTGCCCCCGCGGATCGCGACGAGGACCTCGCCCAGCGCACCGGCCGCCCGGATCGGGGACGTGAGGGTTCCCGTCAGGCCGTGCACGGGGTCGATCATCGCGCTGAGTCTCCTTGTCTCGCACCGATTGACGTCAGCGTACGACGCGCGGCCTGTCGGTGGGTTTCGAATTTCTTATTGACAGCATCCTGTCAAAAATGACAGGATGCTGTCATGTCGATCTCAACAGTTCACGTAGCCGTCTACGACACCCTCGCCGACTGGGAGGTGGGCGCCGCGACCGCGCACATCGCCAACGGCAACTGGCATCGCGAGCCGGGAAAGTTCCAGGTGAAGACGGTCGGGCTGAGCACCGAACCGATCACCACGATGGGCCGGATGCGGGTGGCGCCCGACCTGGCGATCGCCGATCTCGACCCCGCGGACAGCGCGATGCTGATCCTGCCCGGCGCCGACCTGTGGGCCGGTGACGAGCTGATTCCGTTCGCGCACAAGGCAAGACAGTTCGTCGAGACGGGCGTTCCGATCGCCGCGATCTGCGGCGCCACCTTCGGCCTGGCCAGGGAAGGGCTGCTCGACGACCGCGCGCACACCTCGCTGCTGTC
>NZ_JBHXMY010000827.1:0-1988 GCF_042720195.1 Nocardia sp. NPDC058497
CTGCAGGACCGTGGTGTGGACCGAGTTCGGTGTCACCCGCCCCACCATTTACCGACATCTGTCCGCGGACGCAGCGAAAATGGAGGCGCGACGGCGGCCGGGCTGAAACCCCCTCCGATTTGCGTCGGAGGGGGTTTCTTGATGTCCTGGGCGATGCCCTTTCCCCGCTGGCATATCCGACGCGGCGGTCAGTGCCGGCTATGTGCCCGCAGTTCCCGAATCCGGGTGATTCGCTCTCCTGAAGCGGGTGTCGCAGGTTTCGAATCCTGCCGAGAAACTGCCCACAACGGCGGGTCCGTGCGTCGCGCGAACCGGCGTCGAAACCGACGCTGTGGAAGCGCATCGAGTCGATCCCGTACCGGAATCTACGAAGAATGACGAAGGTGGGCAGGCAGCGCGCGAGGCTGGATCTCGGTGTTGGACCGGGCCTGGGCGAAAGCATGCGGGTGCCCGGGCGGGTACCGCCGTTCAGCGGAACACGGCGACGTGGCGTTGCGCCCAGGCGGCGAAGGGGCCGGGTGCGCGACCCAGTATGTCCTCGACATCAGAACTGATGCGCGACTCCTCCTCGGTCGGGTCACCGAGAATGGCGAGGGTTGTTTCCACTGCGTCCGGTGGCATGAATGCGAGCATCTGCGTCCGCGCCTGATCCGGGGTCTGGTCGACGAAACGCACAGGCTCGCCGAGGATATCGCCCAGCGTGCGCGCCCGATCCCTCGGGGTTTCCGGTGTGGGCCCGGTCAATACATATATCCGGCCCGCGTGCCGGTCTTCGCGCAACGCGACCGCGGCCACCGCCGCGATGTCCTCCGGATCGACGAATGGCACGCCGGTGTCACCGAAGGGAGCGCTGACGGTCCGCTCGTCACGTACCTGCTCGGCCCAGGCCAGGGCGTTCGACTGGAAACCGCCGGGCCGGAGGAAAGTCCATGTCAGCCCGCATTGTTGGACCGCGTCCTCGATCGTCTTTCCGAGTTCCCCGTGTGACGCGCTTTCCGGCCGGGTGCTCACTCCTTGGGATGACAGCAACACAACGTGGCGTACCCCTGCGGCTTTCGCCGCCCCGAGAATCGCGGGTACGTCCGCCGCGAAGGATCCGGGGGAGAAGAGAAGAAACAGCTTCTCCGCCCCGTGGAACCCTACCGCCAAGCTGTCGAGGTCCGTCAGATCCGCGGCCACGTGCTGTACGCCGTCCGGGAGTTCGTCCGGAGTCCGGCGAGAAACCGCCGTCACCTTCTCGCCCGCCTCGGCGAGGATTCGCACCAACGGTTGTCCGACATTCCCGGTCGCTCCGGTTACCACGATCACGACTTCTCCTGAGTTAGTTGGATGACTAACCGAACGATAACGGCTCCCGCATCGGTTGTCTATAGTTAGTTGGGTAACTGACTCGGTGCGAACCCTGGGTACCGGACGACGCAGGAACGTCTGGAAGAGTAGGTCCGCATCCGGCGGCAGTGGTGCTTTCCCGGCTGCTCGACGGAGTACGGCCCGGATCAGGCGTCGACGAGGGTGGCGCGGCTGTGCCGGTTGCTCGACTTCACGGAGCCGGTGCTCACCGCGAAGACCGGGAACCTGTCCTCGCGGGGCGCGGCTGGTATTGCACGCGGACCACGCGGTCGGGCAGTGGGGATTCGCCTTCGATGGCGGTGTAGACCCAGGGGGCTGCTGCACGGATAGACAGGGCGTGGACCGGCGAATCGTGATCGTCGGAAGCGTCGCTGGCAGCCACGCCCCGCGTCGGACCATCCGTAAGATTCTGCTGACCGCGCGCGGTGAGGAGACATCATGGCGGTCACACCCGGTCTCGGTCTTGCCCTGCTCTGCCTGGCGCTGGTAGCCGCCGCGATCATGGTCTACCGGCTGGCACGCTTGGGCTCGCCGGCCGGGGTGCAGCGGCGGGTCGAGCAGTGCTGCAATTGAGCGTGATCGCGCTGATCCTCGCCGCAGCGCGGCGGCCTGTGTGGTCAGCAGTGCTCGTGTTTCTC
>NZ_JBHXMY010000828.1:0-1985 GCF_042720195.1 Nocardia sp. NPDC058497
CGTGCTCAACTGCTCGATGCCACTGGTGATCGATGTTCCGAGCGAACTGAGGCCGGTGCCGATCGATTCGGCGATGGACTCGGCCGAACCGGACGATCCTGAAGTGAGGCTCGACAGTTCGCTGACCACTGAGCTCAATGTCGACAATCCGCTCGAGACCGTTGACAACAAGCTGCTCAGATCGGTGGACGAATCGTCATCGGTATCATCGTCGTCGGTATCGTCGGTTGATGTCGGATTCTTGGTTCCCGCGGTGTCGGTTTTCGTGTCGTCGGTAGTCGTCGCGGGAGTTCCTCCGGTCGAGCCGTTATTGTCGCCGCTTGAGGTATCGCCACCGGATGGGTTTCCTGTGGAGGGCGTTACTACCTTGGAGTTGTCCGGTACTGCAGTATCCTGGGGCATCGGATATGCGGCTGCTTCTACTGCGGCGAGTGCTGTGGTTGCTTGCTTGAACGCTTCGCGGATTACGGTCGATGTTTCTTTGCAGACTTCTTCGAAGTGTAGAACTGTTGCTTCTACCTGCGGGACAAATACATCGCGAAGGAATGTCATCTGAGTTGGTGTTCGGTGTGCATACGCAATGTAGTTCTTAATAACGCCGATCAGGGGTTCTTCGTTAAAACCTTCGAAGTCCGCAGTCCCTGCGGGGCGCCAGTAGCCTCTGACATCAGTTGCCTTTTCGGCGACGATATTTCGTAGGGCGGTCGCTAGCTCACCCAATTCGCGCGAGGCGGTCCCAGCGTGACTATGATCTTCATTGGCGCGTCGAACCTGTTCATTCAGCATTGTAAACGCGGCATTGCCGGCATCGCCCTGCCAAATGTTTTGTATAGCATTGCGCTGTGTCTGCTGTTTCTGCAACTCGGTAGAGAGCTGGGGGAGTGCAGAAGCAAGCATGGCTGACATGCGTTCGATCGCCTCGATGTCCATTCCCAGCTCGGCATCGTACAGCCCGCACAGTTGATAGTAGTCGCGCCCGGCGATCTCCGCTTTTCCTAGACCGTGCTTCTCGAGGCATTGCCTGTACAGGGGGAGGTAATACTCGAAGTACTTGAGGCCCTCGGCTCCGTCGCTGAGTATCTTGTCCGCGTTACCTGCGGTCTTTGATACACTGTGTTCCCAGTCGGAATTTATCTTTCCCTCTGTGACGACGCCTGATTCGTCTGCTGACCAGCTCATCCGAGATTCACCGTAGCTGTGAACTTGGTGACATTGGCATCATCGACTGCCGAGTAGGTATTCGCGCTGGTCGTGTATGTATTGCCCGACTTGGTCACCGCAGTCTCCCAGTGTGTCAGCCAGGCGCCGATATTCACGATTTCGGCACCTAACTTGGTGCCCTCATCGCCGTAGGCTCTGCCTGCCTGAGCTGCTGTGAAGGACCACCCGCTGATGTCCTTGTTGAGGGTCTTGATCGTGCCCCCCGAACTGGTCAGATTGCCCCCGAGCTTGCGTAGCTGCTCCGGATCGACCCTCACGTGACCACCCATCGGACCCCTCCCTTATTACTCATCGCCGCTCGGTGTCGGCTACATATTAGCCTCGATCTTTCGCCAGGCCTTCGCCTACCTGTGGCACGTCGATGATCGTGAAAGTGAACCTTTCCGGGTAGGCGGGCGCGCGGCCGTCTGGCCAGGTGTCACGCCGGAAACCCTTGGGTAGCAACGTGAAAGCGCGATGCACTTGGTGGAGGCTGTGTCGACCAAGAAGCACAACCTCACAGGAGCTCCGCGCCCGAGGAGTATGACGGTCCTGCCGGTGGCCGAGGCCACGTCGGTTGGTTGACCAGTCTGCTCGTGTCGGACGCCGCCGAGGCACCCGCGTCGGCCGTCGTGCCCTGAATCCGCACGATCTGGCAGTTCTCGTACACAGGCAGTTCTCGTACAACCGAGGTTCCTCGACGCGATCCGCCGCGGCCGACTCGCCGTCGACCAGGGCATCGGCAAAGCCACCTGCTACGCCTATTCCACGAGTCTGCACGAGGG
>NZ_JBHXMY010000829.1:0-1984 GCF_042720195.1 Nocardia sp. NPDC058497
CCCCGAATCCGGCTACGACCGCCCCCTCTTCCTCGGCCAGGGCCTCCGCGACACCGACGTGGTAACCCCCGAAACCCTCCGCTTCGCCGCCCTCCTCGAAGCCACCCGCCAACCGACCACCCTGCACACCTACCCCACCGACCACGACGGCACCGTCAACGCCTCCCTCGTCGACTCTCTCCCCTTCGTCCGCAAACTGTTCGCCTGATCCGCGGGACCGACAGAGCGACTATGTGGCATCTCATAGTGATACCTGCGTGCGGTGAGTCCTGATCTACGATCAGCCAATGAGCAGCCCAGGGGGAGAAGGGCAGTCTCTGACTGTGGTCCCCGACAAAGTTCGAGATGTTGGCAACTACGTATACGGCCTGGCAGACACCTTGCGGCAGGCACTCGACACCGCAACCCGCGAGGTAGACGCCTGCGTCTGCGCCAGCTGGACCGGCGATTACGCGAACACCTTCGCGACCGGATGGACCGAAACCCGAACCGGCGGACTGGAAATCATCGCCGCGCTGACCGAGATGGCGGAGAAGCTGGGCGTCACCGCAGACACCTACAGCCAAACCGATGAATCGACCGCTGCCGCTCTCGGCGCCTACAGTCTCAATCTGTAGGCCCCGATGGGATCGGAATTCAACGTCGACCTCGACGACCTCGAACAGATCATCGCCAAACTCGGCGGATTCGCCGGCTTCATCGCCGACCATCTCGACGAGATAGACGACCAGGTCGCCGGCTTGGTCGGCACCGGCTGGGAGAGCGTCGCAGCCGACGCCTATCAGGTGGCTCACCAAAAATGGTCGGCCGGTGCCCGCGACTTCGTCGAAGGTATCCGCGACCCGCCAAGACCGCGCACACCCGCTACACAAATGCGATAGACCTGAACCTTCGCATGCTGCAAGGCGGATGACACGATGTATGTCGACTGGGTCACCTACTACGATGCTGCGAAAAAGTGCCATGACCTGGCCAACGACCTTCGCGCCGCGGATAAACCTGTCCATGATGCGGTCAAGGGAAAAGGCGCCGGGATGGCCGGCGACGCACCAGGATGCGTCGAGTGGGCCACAGCCTACGACGGTGTCGTGCATTCCACGTTGCAGGCCTGCACCAACCTGTCGGACGCACTGACCAACTTCGGCAACGTTCTCTATGCCTCCGGCTACAACTACGGGATCAACAACAACAGCAACCCGGCACCGCCGCGTCCGACCATCACCGCCATGACGGAATACAAGGTCGATATGCCGTCGGCGACAGCCGCGACAGCCAGCATGGGCGTCCGTAGCGACGGTGACGGCGAGTTCTTCGACAAACTACTCGACGAGATCACCAAGGAATTCAACAAACTCCCGAACGCCGACATCGACGCATTGGCGGATGTCTCAACTGTGTGGTCGACCTTCTCTGCGAGCGAAGCGCTATCCGGCGCGAAAGCGCGGATCGCGACCATCTCGCAGATGTTCGACACGATGGATCAGGTCAAGAACCGCGAACTGATCCAGCAACACCTCAACACCATCTCTACCTCCGCCGACACTATCGTGATGGCGGGCCAAAATATCGCGGCCCCGATCTCGGAGTTCAATTCCGGCATCCACGAGACCAACACCGCGATCAACCGCGAGTTCACCATGCTCGCCGCGCAAATAGCGGTCACGATCGGTGTCGCTGCCGTGGGCTTCCTCTTCACGATGGGCGGCTCCGGCGCCTTGGCGGCTGTCCGTATCGGTGTGGTCATCACCAACGCGATGAACGGCATCCGAAACGCCCTGAACAGTCAGAAGCTCCTGAAGATCCTGGGCTTCAGCGCCGCGTTCGGTGGCGCGGTCGCAGCGATCACCGCCTTCGAAAAGGTGCCCGACACGAGCAAGGTCGCCCTCGCGCTCGCGGAAATCATCGCGATGAAGGTACTCCTCGATGAAGCAGTAGAGGGTGCGGAAGAAGCCGCAGAGGTGCTCGACGTGGTAACCGACGAAGC
>NZ_JBHXMY010000830.1:0-1980 GCF_042720195.1 Nocardia sp. NPDC058497
CGGTTCCCCACCCGCGCGCGAATCGCTTGCAAGGTTCCCGCGGTCAGCGTGACCGAGATCCCATCAGCCGGGCCTTCGCCAGGCACGTAGTCGGTGGCGTCGCTCATAGTTGCGATTATGCCATTTGAAATGCCATTTGCAACCTCGGTGTCGCCGAAGCCGCAGGTAACCAGGGCTGCGGTGCCGATCACGTAGGTGCGGCGCTCGGTGTCAGCTCGCGTTCCGGCCGAACATCACGTCGACGAGATCGGGCACCGTCGTGCCGAGCGCCTCGCTCAGCGCGAGCAGCGTCGACAACCGCGGATTCGCCGGCGCCTTCGTCTTGCGGACGCCCCAGCCGTTTTCGAGTAGTTGGTAGTACTGACGACTGATGCCCGCGGCGTTCGCGACCGCCTCCTGAGTGAGGCCCCTTTCCTCGCGCAGGGCGGCCAGGTGCTGGCCCAAAATCGCCATGAGCTGCTTCTCAACGGCGGATTCGGACACCTCAAGAAGGCTTCCGAGGCCTTACCCTCGCGTCGACCATCTATAGATGGCATCATTGGCGCGTCCGGGTGATGCCATCTATAGATGGCCTGTCGTTGATGAAGGGGCGTGGGCTGAGTCGATCGACAATCCGATCTTGAACTCGCCGCACGAACCGCCTGCCCGGTACTTCGAGATCGGCCATCACGGACCGACCGGTGTCGTCGAAGAGGGGCTGCGCCCGAGCGAGGCGCTCGTGGGACTACGGCGATGAGGTGATGAAGGTTTTCCAGGTCTAGCTCGTCACCACGGTGAGCGTCGAGACGACGGGGATCGTCGGTCGCCTCGCCGACAACTGAATTCAGCACATTCCTGGGGAGGACCAACCATGACCGGCGAGCCGATATCAAACCCGCTGTTTCCGTACGGCCAGCTCGATCCGGCCGCGCTGATCGCCGCATTGAGTTCGAATCCGAAGGTCGCCGACGCGGTGTCGCGGACCCAGTCCATCGATCAGGCGTTGCGAGACAAGCTCGCCGGTACCGATCCCGACTATGTGAAGACACCCGACCAGTTCGACGGCTACACGCATCAGGAGATCTACGACGGCGTGCACGGCAAGGACGGCACGGGCGGCATGCACATCGCCACCATCACCACCCTGCGAGACACCTGGAACACCATCGACACCGAACTCACCAGGATCGCGACCACCCACCAGACCAGCGCCAACGCGCTGTTGGGATTCGGCGAATGGGCCGGTGCCAGCGGTGACGCCGCGCGCGCTGGGATCAGCGCACTCAACACCTCGATCCTGCAGATGGCCCAGGTGTGCGCGTCGATGACAAGTCGCCTCGACATAGTCGGGCCTGCGGCTGAGGCGATCCGTGCGGCCGTGCCGCCGCCGATCGCGCAGCTGACCGTTCTCAATCCCGACGACACGCACACCTCGCTGATTCCTGGGCTGATCAATCCGGCCACGGCAACGGTCGATCGGCAGGCTCAGCGGCAAGCGGAGCTGGATGCGCAGGCGACGATGAATCGCATCTACACACCGACGATCCCACCGACCGGTTCGGGTGTGCCGTCCTACTCGGTGGTGCCCGGTGGACCAGGTTCCGGCGGCAGTCCGAACAATTCCGGGGGTGGCTCTCCGTCCGCTGGGTCACCGAGCGCGGGTTCGCCATCCGCCGGGAGTCCGACCGCCGAAACACCGACACAGCCGGAAACACCCACAACCGAAGAACCGACCACACCGGCGTCGACCACACCGACCGACGATGAATCGGCATCATCGGACAGTCCGAGCACCACGACGCCGACCGATACCGAGGGCACGGCCCCGGCGAGCACCATGCCGGCCTCGACCACACCGACAGGACTCACACCGTCGGGTACCGGTTCCCCGCTGGGCGGCGGGGGGTGGGACCGGGCGACGCGCGTGCACACCGCGTGTCCCCGGGGGCGCGCGGCCCCCCCACCGCGGGGGGGGGTGGGCCCGGTGCGCCCAAACACCCC
>NZ_JBHXMY010000831.1:0-1975 GCF_042720195.1 Nocardia sp. NPDC058497
CGTGGGAGCTCTCCGGGGCCGAAGGCGCTTGTTCGATGATGATGTGGGCGTTGGTGCCGCTGATACCGAACGAGGACACGCCAGCGCGGCGTGGTCGATCAGTGGCAGGCCACGGCTGTGTCTCCGTCGCCAGTTCGACCGCGCCGGTGTCCCAGTCGACGCGTGAGGACGGTGCGTCGGTGTGCAGGGTTTTCGGCACGGCTCCGTGCCGCATCGCCAGCACCATCTTGATCACCCCCGCCACGCCCGCGGCTGCCTGGGTATGACCGATATTGGACTTCAACGCACCCAATACGAGAGGTGTATCGACAGGGCGGTGCTGGCCGTAGGTCGCCAGGATCGCTTGTGCCTCAATGGGATCGCCGAGACGGGTACCGGTGCCGTGGGCCTCCACCACATCGACGTCGGTCACCGACAATCCCGCATTGGCCAGGGCGCGGCGGATCACGCGCTGCTGGGACGGGCCGTTCGGCGCGGTCAAACCATTCGACGCCCCGTCCTGGTTGATGGCCGAACCACGCACCACCGCCAGGACCTCGTGGCCGAGACGCCGCGCGTCCGACAACCGCTCCAGGACGAGCACACCCGCGCCTTCGGCCAGCGCGGTGCCGTCGGCGGCCTCGGCGAACGGCTTACAGCGGCCGTCGGTAGAAAGCCCTCGCTGCTGGGCGAATCCGACAATTCCCTCCGGTGTCGCCATGACCGTGACACCACCGGCCAAAGCCATCGAGCATTCACCCGCGCGCAGCGCCTGCACCGCCTGATGCAACGCGACAAGGGACGAGGAGCATGCGGTGTCCACTGACACCGCGGGGCCCTCCAGTCCCAGGACGTAGGACACCCGCCCGGACGCCACACTCAACGGCGTGCCGGTCAGTTCGAATCCGGTTGCCTCGGCGGCTGTGACACCCCCGCTGCTGTATCCGAGGTTGCCGATGCCGACGAACACGCCGGTATCGCTGCCGCGCAACGTATTCGGATCGATGCCGGCGTCTTCGAGCGCCTCCCACGCCGTCTCCAACAGCACCCGCTGTTGCGGGTCCATCGCGAGGGCCTCGCGCGGGGAGATACCGAAGAACCCGGCATCGAACCAGCCCGCCTCGTGCAGGAAACCGCCCTCGCGCACATACGATTTGCCAGCCACGCCCGGCTCCGGATCGAACAGACCGTCCACGTCCCAGCCACGATCGGTCGGGAACGAGGAGATCGCGTCTCCTTCGTCGATCAGCAGCTGCCACAAACCAGAGGGCGACGACACTCCGCCCGGCAGCCGACATCCCATACCCACAATCGCCACGGGCTCCGACAACGCGGCCTGGAGTTCTCGATTGGTCTTCTTCAAAGCCTCGTTGCGCTGCGCGGCATTACGCAGTGCTTTGGTCAGGTCTTCTACTGTGAGCGCCACAAAAACTCTCCAAAATCCTCAAACACCAAAGTAATCAATCAATGAAATGCTGAACCAGGGCTTCGATATCCATGTCCAGGGTCGATTCCTCATCGTCCGCCGTGGACAGGTGCCGAACACGCTGTTCTTCCACACCGTCGTATTCCGTTGCCTCGCCGGGTTTTCCGACCATTTCCCGGAATACGTAACGGGCGACATCCTCCGGCGACGGATAGTCGAAGATCAGTGTCGCGGGCAACCGCAGGCCCGCTACTGTATTCAGACGGTTTCTGATCTCCACCGCCGTGAGGGAATCGAAACCCAATTCCCGGAAATTGCGGTCGATGGCGATGTCGTCCTGACTGTCGTGGGCCAACACCACCGCGACCTGGTCGCGCACTGCCTCGAGGATGATCGTCCAAGCCTCGTCCTCCGGCACCCCGGCCACGCGGTGACGCAACGGCGCAACGCCCGCATTGTCGTCCGCGCCGTCCGCGGCCGCGATGCGGCGGTGCTGCGGTGCGAGGTCACCCAACAGGGTAGGCAGTGTCGCGGTGCGCGCCTGATCGGCGAGAGCACGCAGGTCGAGTC
>NZ_JBHXMY010000832.1:0-1972 GCF_042720195.1 Nocardia sp. NPDC058497
GGCGGGGACAGTATCCCAGCCGGGGCCGGCAGCCGGCCGACGCGGACTCGGGACAGATCACGATCCATCGGCGATCCTGTTCTGGTCGGGTATGGACACCGGCGGAGAGGACCCGATCGACATGACCACCGCGTGGGCCGTGATCGCCGCGGCGACGTTCTGCTGGCTCGGCATGGTGCTGGCCATCTCGTTCCTGGAGGCGCCGCTGAAGTTCCGGGCGCCCGGGGTGACCGTGCCGATCGGGCTCGGCATCGGCCGGTTGGTCTTCCGCGCGCTCAACATCGCCGAACTCGCCCTCGCCGCAACGATTCTCGTGGCGATCCTCGCCGACTCCCCCGGCACCGCCGCCACGCGGGCACTCACCGTGGCCATGGTGGTCTTCGCCGTCCAGGTCGTCGCCGTGCGCCCGCGATTGACCCGCCGCAGCGATGCCGTGCTCGCCGGCATCGACGCGCCGCGCTCGCACAGTCATCACGCGTACATCGCGCTCGAAGTGGGGAAGGTCGTCGCCCTGCTGGTCGGCGGCATCCTGGTCTTCACCCACAGCGTGCCCTGATCCGACCGCCGCTGCGCCCGGAGTACCTTCCGGCAAACACCGATCGAGTTGACACCTCACGTAATAATGTAACGCATGAGCTCCACCCCGATCGGGACGACGATCACCGACGAATCCGCCATCGGCCTGGCTGCCGCGATCCGCACGGGCGAGGTGAGTGTCCGCGCGGTGGTCGATGCCCATATCGCCGTGCTCGAACGCTTCGCGCCCGCCACCAACGCTGTCGTCGTAGACCGCTACGAGGCCGCGCGAACCCAGGCCGACGCCGCCGATGCCCACCTCGCGACCGGTCCGGTGACGCTGCCGCCGCTGTTCGGTGTGCCGATCACCGTCAAGGAGTCGCTGGCCGTGGCCGGTCTGCCCAACACGGCGGGTGTGCTGGCGCGCAGGCATGTGCGCCCGTCCGCGAACGCGACTGTGGTGCAACGGGTTCTGGACGCGGGGGCGATCGTGCTCGGGCTGACCAACACGTCCGAGGGCTGCATGTGGATCGAGACCGAGAACCGGCTCTATGGGCGTACCGGCAATGTCCACGATCGGACCCGCACGGCGGGCGGGTCGTCCGGCGGCGAGGGCGCCGCGGTCGGCAGCGGCGGATCGCCCCTCGGCCTTGCCACCGACACGCTCGGGTCGATCCGCATTCCCGCGTTCTGCAACGGCGTCTTCGGACACCGCCCGTCGACGGGTTTGGTGCCGACCACCGGCGCGTGGCCACCGCCCTACGGTGTCGCCGCGCTGTGCGCGAACGGGCTGATCGCCCGCTGCGCCGACGATCTCATGCCCCTGCTGCGCATCATGGCAGGTCCGGACGGCACCGATCCGCTGGTGCGCGAGCTGGAGCTCGGTGATCCGGCGACCACCTCGCTGCGTGGGGTGCGCGTCGTGCTGCTCGACGGAGCGTTCGCGCCGGGTGTCGGCCGGGCGGTGCTGGCCGCGCGCGATCGCGCCGCGGCGGCCTTGGACAGTGCGGGCGCGGAGATCGTCCGGGTGCGCACGCGGTCGCTGCGGATGATCGGGCTGTTCACCACGATCGTGCTCGCGAAGGAGACCGGCATCAGCTTCGCCGAGATCATGCGCGGCGAGGGCGCCGATATTCTGGCCCCGCGACAGCTCACCGGCCGTCACGGCGACCACACCCTGCCTACCCGGCTGCTCGCGCTCGGTGAACTGCTCGCCGCGCGCGTGCCCGCCGGACCTGCCCGCCGCATCACCAGAGCAGCCCACGACGCTGCCGCCGAGATCACCGACACCATCGGCGACGGACTTCTCCTGCATCCCACGCTCACCTCCGTCGCGCCGCGGCCCGGCCGCCCCCCCCGGCCGCCCGGGGGGTCCCACGCCGGGGGCCCCGGCAGCCCCCCCGGGCGGCCCCGGGGGCCGGGGCGGCGCCGGCCGGGGGCCCCCCCGCTGGCCCCG
>NZ_JBHXMY010000833.1:0-1972 GCF_042720195.1 Nocardia sp. NPDC058497
AGTCCCGGGTATGACTCCGCCCTCATCTGCCTGGGCCCGACGCCGCTGCGACGTGCTCTACGCCGTGCTCAAACCGAACAGCCCCACCGCATTCCGGATGTCCACCACGGCTTGACCGGAACTACACGGCAACAAAACCGTCCTCCAGATAGGCCGACGCGCCCTCTCTTCGCACTCGGCGCGCTGCTGCCACCCGGCGAGCCAACACCTCCGGTAGTCGCTTCGCGGCCTCGACCTCATCGCACCACGCCCAGCTGCGAAGCTCTTCCGTCTGAAGGGCTATCTCTGCTGTCTGGTCGGCGCCGAGCACTCCACCGTCATAGACCAGCATCACGCCGTCGCTGGGATACAGACCCGGCGGCACCCAATCCACCACCAGCAACCGGCCCAGCGGAACTCTCAGGCCAAGCTCCTCATCGATCTCCCGGACAGCCGCCACGAGAGGCGACTCATTGGCTTCGACAACCCCGCCCGGCAGTTCCCAATAGTCCTTATACGTCGGCTCGACCAGCAACACCCGATCCAACTCATCGACGAACAACACCCCCGCCCCCATCCGCTTACGAGGCAATCTGGCAACGTCTTCGACTTGTTCAGACTCCATGGGGCACAACGCTATCTACCGCAGTCACATCTCGCCCGATAGCGCAGGCGGGCAAATGACGAAGGCCGAAGGGACCGTGCTGAGGGGAGCCGACGGCTATGGTCGCGACCCGCTGCGTCGTCTAGGGGCGATCATCGGCGAGCGCGTGATGGCGTGATCGCGGCCGCCCGGCCGGCTCAGTGGTCGGCCTGGTCGTGCATGCCCTCGTCGCGCACGCGCTGCTCGATCTCGCGCCAGCGGCCCGGCGTCGGATGGGGGTAGTCGGCGCGGTCGTCGTGTTCGGCGCCCGCCAGCACGGTGGCCGCGTCGTCGATGTCGTCGATCAGCTGCTGGGCGAGTTCACGTTCGGCGGTGTAATGGCGCTGCGCCCACTGCAGCACGAGCTGCGAATAGGCCCAGCCCGGTTCGGATTTCGCCGCCTCGGCGTCGATCGCCGCCCGCTGCTCGAGCTCGTCGACGTCGGCGATGTGGTCGCGCAGGATCTCCTTGATCCGGTCCGGGGAGCCGAGGTGGCCGAACATGACGCGCAGCAGCACATGGTGTTTGAGCACCGAGGCGTCGACCGGCGCCTTGTTCCACCACGCGGTGACAGCCTCGCGCCCGGCATCGGTGATCTGGTACAGCCGTTTGCCCCGCATGGCGTTGTCGTGGTCGAGCCGCGAGCTCGCGAACCCGTGGTTCTCGAGCTTCTTCAGTTCGGCGTAGATCTGGCTGTAGGACGGGGTCCAGTAGAAGTAGCGCAGACTCCAGTCGGCCCACTTCTTCAGGTCGTAGCCAGAGACTTCCTCCTCGTAGGAGAGCATGGCGAGCACCGCCCAGCTGGTCGGCGGCAGATTGGGCACGCCGGGATCGGGGTCGGGGGTAGCCATCGGTGCATGTTATCAACCCCGCTTGCCACCATTTACCCGCCGACAACCGCTGACCGGGAGAACGTCTTGAGCCGCCCACCGCTCACCCCGGATCGTGGGGGCATCGAGTTCCGTTCGGGAGGACCCCTATGAATGCAGACAACGTCGCCCTCGACGCAGGTAACCCAGCACCCGCAGAGCTGCGCAGAGTGCTCGGTCACTTCGCGACCGGCGTCGCGGTGATCGCCGCCCACGACGGGACGCGACCGCTCGGTTTCACCTGCCAGTCGGTGGTGTCGGTGTCGCTGGACCCGCCGTATGTGTCGTTCTGCCCGGCCAAGAGTTCCACCAGCTGGCCGCTGCTGCGCGAGGCGGGCGCCCTGTGCATCAACATCCTGGCCGAGGAGCAGAGCGCGCTGTGCCGTCAGTTCGCGGTGAGCGGCGCCGACAAGTTCGCCGGTGTCGAGTGGGATCGCGCGGGCAACGGCGCGCCCGCGCTGGCCGGGGCGCTGGCCCATAT
>NZ_JBHXMY010000834.1:0-1963 GCF_042720195.1 Nocardia sp. NPDC058497
GCCCCGGGGGCCCCGGGGCGGGGCGGCCCCTTGCGCGCGGTTCTAGACGATCACTCGTCGAGAGCGCCCGGTGCGGTCTTGGAGACCTGCATCAGGAACTCGAGGTTGTTCTTGGACTTCTTCAGGCGGTCGATCAGCAGATCGATGGCCTGGTGCGAGTCCAGCCCGGTCAGCACGCGACGCAGCTTGTGCAGCACCGCGGCCTCGTCGGGCGAGAGCAGCAGTTCGTCCTTGCGGGTACCGGACGGGTTGACGTCCACCGCGGGGAACACGCGGCGCTCGGCGATCTTGCGGTCGAGCTTGAGCTCGGCGTTGCCGGTGCCCTTGAACTCCTCGAAGATCACCGTGTCACCGGTGGAGCCGGTCTCCACCATCGCCGTGGCGATGATGGTGAGCGAGCCACCGTTCTCGATGTTGCGCGCCGCGCCGAGGAACCGCTTGGGCGGGTACAGCGCGGTCGAGTCGACACCACCGGAGAGGATGCGGCCAGAGGCGGGCGAGGAGTTGTTGTACGCACGGCCCAATCGGGTGATCGAGTCGAGCAGCACCACAACGTCTTTGCCCATCTCCACCAGTCGCTTCGCGCGCTCGATGGCGAGCTCGGCGACGGAGGTGTGGTCGGCGGGCGGACGGTCGAAGGTGGAGGCGATGACCTCACCCTTCACCGAACGCTGCATGTCGGTGACCTCTTCGGGACGTTCGTCGACCAGGACAACCATGAGGTAGCACTCGGGGTTGTTGATCGCGATCGCGTTGGCGATGTCCTGCATGATCGTGGTCTTACCCGCCTTGGGCGGGGACACGATCAGCGCACGCTGGCCCTTACCGATCGGCATGATCAGGTCGATCACACGCGTGGTCAGCTTGTTCTGCTGGGTCTCGAGACGCAGACGCTGATTGGGGTACAGCGGGGTCAGCTTGGTGAAGTCGGGACGGCGCCTGGCCGCTTCGACCTCGCCGCCGTTGACGGTGTCCAGGCGGACCAGCGGGTCGAACTTCTGGCGCTGGTTGCTCTGCTCGCCGTCGCGCGGGGCGCGCACCGCACCGGTGATCGCGTCACCGCGGCGCAGGCCGTTCTTGCGGACCAGGTTCATCGAGACGTACACGTCGTTCGGGCCGGCCAGGTAGCCGGAGGTCCGCACGAACGCGTAGTTGTCCAGGACGTCGAGAATGCCGGCGACCGGCTGGAGGACGTCGTCCTCGCGGATCTCGAAGTCGCGGGCCTCGCCGCCACCGCCACCGGCGCCACCGTCGCGGTCACGACCGCGGCGACGCTCACGGAACCGGCGACCCCGGCGACCGCGGCCGCCTTCCTCGTCGTCACCACCGCGGTCGTCGCGGGGACCGCGATTACCGCCGGTGGCGCCGTTCTGGTTCTGGCCACCGGTGCGCTCGCCCCGGTCGCCACCGGTGCGGTCGCCACGCTCGCGACGACGCTCGCCCTGCTCGCCGCCCTCGGCCTTGTCAGCCTGCTTGGGCTCCTCGCCACGGCTCTCGGCCTGGACGTTCTCGCCCCCACCGGAACGGGCCTGGTCACGGCCACGACGCTGCCTGCCACGGCCACGCTGACCGCCCTCGCGACCGGAATCCTCGGTCGACTCGGCGGGAGCGGCGGTCTTGGCCTCGGCCTGCGCCTGCTCGGCCGGAGCCTGCTCGGGCGCGACCGCGACGGCGGCCTGCTTCTCGGCGGGCTTGTCGGCCTCGGCGGGCTTTTCGGCCTTGGCCGGCTTGTCGGCCTTGGCTGGCGCCTCGGCCTTGGCCGGCGCCTCGGTCTTGGCGGCGGGCGCGTCGGCCGTCACGGCGGCGGCCTCGACGGGCTTGCCCGCCTTCGCAGGCGCTCCGGCCTGATTTTCCTTGATAGCGGCGATGAGATCGCCCTTACGCATACCGGAGGTTCCTCGGATACCGAGCTCCCCCGCCAATGCGCGCAACTGCGGCAACTGCATTCCAGTCAGCCCCGATC
>NZ_JBHXMY010000835.1:0-1960 GCF_042720195.1 Nocardia sp. NPDC058497
GATCGGGGGGGGGTGGGGGGGGCGGGGGACAGGCCGAGGGGGTCTCGGGTGAGGTAGCGGGCGGTGTGCGGGTCGTAGTCGCGGTGGAGGTTGTAGTGGAGGCCGGACTCGGGGTCGTGGAACTGTCCGGGGAAGCGCAGGGGAGTGCTGGTTGTGCCTTGCCAGGTGGTGTGACCCCAGAGATTCGTGGTCGCGGTGGCGGTCGATTCGCCGGTGGCGGGATCGATGAGTTCGGTCGGCGCGCCGACGAGGTCGGTGACGATGGCGCAGAATTCGTCGGCGGTCGTGGATTGGCTCAGTGGTGTGTGGGTGCCGGGGTGATATTCCCAGCGGATTGTCTTGTCCGTGGTGGTGCACTCGATCAGGCGAGTGTCGTCCCAGGTGTATTCGCTGCGTTCGAGGACGGTGCCGTCGACGGCGAGACGCTGTTTGGTGGTGCGGCGGCCGAGTGCGTCATAGGTGTAGTGCCACCACTGGCGGTCGGGAGTGTAGACGTCGGTGAGCTGGTCGAAGCTGTTGTAGCGGTAGTGCCAGGTGTCCTCGCCGGCGAACTTGTGGATCAGCCGGCCCGCGTGGTCGTAGTGGTAGTGACTGTGGCCGTCGTGGACGAGGAGATTGTCGCGGTATTCGCGAGGGGCGATCGGCGCGGTGGGTTCCGTGGTCGCGGCGGTGATGTTGCCGAGTGCGTCGTAGCTGTACTGCTCAGCGAGGTGATCGTTGTGCGCGACGGTCGTGACGCGGCCCAGTGCGTCGAGCGCGTAGTCGCCACGCAGGACGGGTGTGCCTGCTGCGCGGGCGGTGGCGTGGGAGAGGAGATATCCGTCCGGGCGATAGACGAATTCGTCGGAGCGCACCCGATGCGGTGAGGGCCGGCGAGGCTGGTCGAAGTCCAGCGAAATGAGCTTGGCCGGGAACGCGGTCACTTCTTGCCGGAGCAATCGGCCGAGCGCGGTGACGGTCCGATCGACAGCGAGCTCCCCGGTGCGCCAGCAGGTGACGTGCCCGGCGACGCCGTACTCGTAGGTGATGTCGCGATCGCCGACACCGACCCGGTCGATGCGGCCCGCCGGGTCGTGATGCCACGTGTTCTCCGCGCCGGTCGGGCTGGTGCGGCCGATCCGGCGCCCGTGCTGGTCGTAGGTGAAGCGCATCGGCGGCCGGGAGTCGATCCGCTCCGACGCGAGCAATCCGGCCGGCCCATAGCCGTATTCGACAATGTGGGTTTGCGCGCCACCGGTTCCGGTGCGTGCGGAGAGAATTCGGCCCGTGGGATCGTGGGTGTAGCGGATCCAATCGTTGTCGTCGGTGATGATCTCGGTACGCCGGCCCAGGATGTCGTACCGGTGATGGCGGGCGACGCCGGTCTCCGGAGTGACGGTGGTGACCCGGCCCGCCGAATCCCAGGTGTAGGTGGTGGTTGTCGCGCCGTAATCGGTTTCTGCGATCAGCCGCCCGGCCCGGTCGTATTCGTAGGTCCAGGTCTGGCCGAGCGGATTGTGCACGGCGGTCAGCCGGCGTTCGGTATCCCATTCGTAGCGGGTGACCGAGCCATCGGGGTCGGTGCGAGTCCGCAGCAAATCGAAAGAACCGTAGGAGTATCCGGTGACGCCACCCGCGCGATCGGTGTGCGCGACGACATTGCCCTCACCGTCATACGACCACGACTCCATCGAGCCGTCGGGATCGGTTCTGCGGAGCAGGTTTCCGGCCGGCGACCACTCGTAGCAGGTGACCGCCCCCGCGGGATCGATGTCGCGCACCGGTCGTCCGGCGGCGTCACGTTCGACGTGAGTCGCCGCACCGAGCGGATCGATAAGGGCGATCGGCAATCCGGCGGCATCGGTCCGGATGGTGGTCCGCGGGGGGGGGGGGGCGGCCCGCCCCCCCCCGCCCCCCCGCGGGGGGGGGGGTTGGTTAAAACAAAAAAACCCCCCCACCCCACAAAAAAAAAAGTGTGGGG
>NZ_JBHXMY010000836.1:0-1949 GCF_042720195.1 Nocardia sp. NPDC058497
CAACCCCCCCCCCCCCGTCTGGGGGGCGGTGGGGGGGGGCGCGGTGGGGGGGGCGCCGCCATCAGTCTGGTCAACGCCGGGATCGGTGTCACCGTGCAACCGGAGTGCCTGGTCGGTCACGAATGGACCGGCCGCGTCGCCGTGCTCGACTTCGCCGAGCCATGGGCGGAACGGCGGATCCACCTCGCCACCGCCCGCGGCCACGGGTTCAGCCCGGCCACAAAGATCCTCATCGAATGGCCGACGATCTCTGAGGCATCGCATTCCGTCGTCTTCGCGAGGATAATTGTCAGCGGATGACAGGTTCGTCTACGACCAGGAGTCAGCGATGATCCACAGCCACCGGGCGTTCTCCCACCTGGTCCACGCGATGGGTGAGGATGCGTTCGACGACGACCAGTTGCGTCATGCGGCCTGGATCGCGCGGTGCGTCGGCCGCGGTCCCACCGCACCACTGAGCCTCGGCGAGTTCACCGAACTCGCTGACCGGGTCGAGGTCGGACCACTCGCGGCCGGGTCGCTGGTGTTCTCCGCGGGTGCACCCGCCGAGGGGGCGTGGATGGTGAAGCATGGCCAGGTCGAATTGTCGGTGGGTTCCGGGCGGGGTCGTGCGGTCGTCGATGTGCTTCGTCCCGGCGACGTCGACGGTGACATCGCACTGCTGCTGGGGATGCCGATGGCCTATACCGCGCGCACGCTCACCGAAGCGAGCTGCCTGTTCCTGCCCGCTTCCGCCTTCGAGTCGCTGCTCGCCACCGATCCCGCGATCGCACGCCGCTGGTTTTCCAGTGTCGCCCAGCGGGTTTCGTCCGGTCAGGGACGATTGATCAACATGCTCGGCCGCCCGCTGCCCACCCAGGTCGCCCAGCTGCTGCTCGACGAGGCCGTCGACGGCTCGGTCCAGATCACCCAGCGCACCCTCGCCGCCATGCTCGGCGTGCAACGCCCGTCGTTGACCAAGACCCTCAAGGAGTTCGAGCGCCACGACCTGATCAGCATCGACGATGAGGCCATCAGCATCATCGATGCCGAACGACTGCGTCGGCTCGAGTCAGCCCACTGAATACCGGTACCCGTTCGGCGCTAGCGCTTGCGGCCGATCCCGCCGACGATGCAGTGGCGGACGTCGCTGAGCGGGGTGAGGTGTGGGCCGTCGGGCCACCAGTCGTCGCAGCGGACCAGGCCCGGTTCGACCATCTCCAGATCACCGAACATGGCCTGGATCTCGTCTCTGGTCCGGAAGCGGCCGCTGCCCATCGGGCTGTGGATGAACTTCTCTTCCATCGTGCGGGCCAGTTCGCTGTATTCGGGCGTCTGCGGGTCGTGGAAGTGGGCGATCGCCACGAACGAACCCGACGGCAGTGCGTCGATATAGGTCTGCACCAGCGCGGGCCCGTCCTCGCCCAGGTAGTGGTGCAGGGTGCCCATGTGGAACAGCGCCAGCGGGCGGGTGAAGTCGAGTTCGGTGCGGACCGTCTCGTTGCCGAGCACCTCTAGCGGGCGGAAGATGTCGGCCTCGGCGATCCGGGTGCGGCTGTTGCCTGCCAGCAGGGCCCGCCCGTGCACGAGCACCGACGGATCGTTGTCGACGTAGACCACCCGCGACTGTGGGTTGACACGCTGGACCACCTGGTGGGTGTTCTCGGCGGTGGGCAGGCCGGAGCCGAGATCGAGGAACTGGTCGATCCCCGACTTGGCCAGGAACCGGCACGCGCGGATGAGGAAATCGCGGTTGGCCCAGGCCAGATCGTTGACCTGCGGTGCGACGGTGCGAACCTGGGCCAGCACCTCGCGATCCACCTCGTAGTTGTCTTTGCCGTTGAGCGCGGCATCGTAGACGCGGGCGCGGGGGGCGCCCCGGGGGTGGAACCCCCCCCCGCCCGCGCGGGGGGTGGGGGCCGCGGAGATGGACAAACAGGGCCCCCCCGCGCACAGAGCCGAGGGGCAGC
>NZ_JBHXMY010000837.1:0-1948 GCF_042720195.1 Nocardia sp. NPDC058497
GCGGTTCCCACACCGTGCGCAGTGCCGCGAAGTATTCGTCGTCGTAGCGGGCGATCAGATCGCGGCGTCCACCGGCACGGAAACCGGTGATGACCGCGTCGAGGTGGTCGTTGGTCAAGGTGGTGTCGCCCAGTGCCGAGGCCCATGCCCCGGCCTTCACCTCCGCGTCGGGGCGCGCCGCCAATGCCCGCCGGTGCGCGGTGCGGCCCGACGCCGTGTCGTCGTGGGCGAGTTCGGTATTCAGGTCTGCGGCGGTCGCCGCGCCGGTCGCGGCCAGCGCGGTCCACAGCGCCCAGCGCAGATCGGGATCGAGGGGAAGTCCCTCTGGTGCGGGGGTATCGCCGAGGAGGATCGAGCGGATGTCCGTGGCGCGGCGGCCGTCGTAGGTGGCGGCGGTGGCCGTCGCCCGTGCCCAGGCCAGTTGCGCGCCCGAACCCGGTTCCGACGAATTCAGTGTCGCCCAGCAGGATTCGAGCCATTCACCGCGCCATCCACGCCAGCCGTCCCGGGCGGCATCGGGCAGATAGTGATTGACGGCGAAGGACGCGTTCGACAGCACGGCGGTCAGCAGCGCCATGTTCGTTTCGGCGGGCGCGAAATCGCGGGCCATCGCCAGATAGCGGCCGACCTCGAGTTCACCGTCTCGCACGGCATTCCACAGCGCCGACCAGATCAGTCCGCGCGCCAGCGGATCGGTGACCCGGTCCAGCGAACGTTCCACGGTGGCAAGGGAATCCGCGTCGAGCCGGACCTTCGCATAGGTGAGGTCCCCGTCGTTGAGCAGGCGCAGCGGAGCGGGCGCGAGCGCGACCGGCGTCCGTTCCTCGACGATGTCGAGCTCCACGCGCTCGCGCACGACGAGGTCGCCCGCGGCGTCGAAGTCGTAGAGCCCGACCGCCAGCCGGTGCGGCCGCGGATCGGTCTGCACGATCTCGCCGCCGTCGAGCGTCAGCGTGGACATCCCGGACGTCTGCAGCCAGGCCCGCGCCCATCCAGCCAGGTCACGCCCCGAATCCGCGGACAACTCGGTCAGCAGATCCGCCAGCGCGGTGTTGCCGAACGCGTGCGTCCGGAAATACCGGCGCACCCCCGTGAAGAACTCGTCCCGGCCGACATAGGCGACCAACTGCTTGAGCACGCTGGCGCCCTTGGCGTAGGTGATGCCGTCGAAATTGAGCTTGGCGGCCTCGAGATCGGGGATGTCGGCGACGATCGGGTGCGTCGTCGGCAGCTGGTCCTGCAGATACGCCCAGGCTTTGCGGCGGTTCGCGAACGCCACCCAGGCGTCGGTCCACTCGGTGGCCTCGACACTGGCCAGCGCGCCCATGAAGTCGGCGAAGGACTCCTTGAGCCACAGATCGTCCCACCACACCATGGTGACCAGATCGCCGAACCACATGTGGGCCATCTCGTGCAGGATCGTGTTCGCCCGGCCCTCGTACTGCGCGGAGGTGGCCGCGCCACGGAATACATACGCCTCGGTGAAGGTGACCAGGCCGGGGTTCTCCATCGCGCCCAGGTTGTACTCGGGCACGAACACCTGGTCGTACTTGCCCCACGGATACGGGTACTCGAAATGCTCGGCGAAGAAATCCAGCCCTTGCTTCGTCACCTCGAAGAGGGTGTCCGCGTCCAGATATCCGGCCAGGGAGACACGGCACAGGACACCGAGCGGAATGGTGAGTTCGCCTCGCGTCCAAGAAGATTCGACACGATGGTACGGGCCCGCCGCCACCGCGGTGATGTAGGTGGAGATCGGCAGTGTGGGGGAGAACTCGACCCTCTGGTGCTCGCCGTCGTCCTCGACCGCTGCGGCGGGCCGGTTCGACACGACCTCCCACCCGGACGGGGGGGGGGGGGGCGCGCGGGCCCCGGGACCGGGGTAACCAACGAACGGGCCCGCATCACGAAGAAGCGGGCGCCACGCCGGGCCGGGGGGAGGGACTGT
>NZ_JBHXMY010000838.1:0-1948 GCF_042720195.1 Nocardia sp. NPDC058497
CGTACACATCGATATAGACGTTCTCCTTCTGTTCCGGCTCCGCGGCGGCGGAACCCGCACCCACAACTGTGGCAGCCGCAACAGCCAGACTGACCGCTACTGCCTTGACGATTCGCACAATGTCCTCCTGGAAAGCGCTGATCAGCGCGGTGATCGGAATCGGTCCTCGCAGCTCCCGGACCGACGGATAGTGTTGACCGTTCTTCCGCCGTGAAAACGTCGTCGGCGAAATCTCCGTTGACGCCGACCCGTGCCGACCGCAGGCTTACCCGAGTGAACGAACTCGACAGTGCCGCCGACCGCTTCGCGGTGGGTTACCTCGCGGGCGAGGACCTGCCGATGGTGGCCGCCGAGGCGCTGGCCCGCGGCCACGACACCCCGGCCCTGGTCGAACTCGCCTGCCTGCATCGAACCGACACTCGCGACGCACCCGCCCTGTTCCGCACCGCGTTGTCCTATATCTGCATCATCGCGGACAACGAAGCGACCTGGTCGGCGCGCGAGGTCGAGGTGCGGTTACGTCGGGTCAAGAAGGACGCGGCAGCCGTGCTCGCTGGGGAAGGGGTCTACGTCGAGCAGGTGAGCCGGATGGCGTCTGAGCTGTACCACCTCGCTGTCACGCCGGAAGCCGGTAGTCCTGACCTAGCTGATCTGGCTACCGATTTCGATGGCTTCTCTTGGGGACTCGACGACAACTATTGGGACCCCGATGTTCTTCGCGACTCGATCCACGAGGGGTGCCGGACTCTCTTGGCAGGCCCGCCCTGGACCCAGTTGAAGGACGTCCCTGTCGCGCCCCCACCACCAACCCCGCCGAAGGACGTCCCTGTCGCGCTCCCGCCACCAACCCCGTCGAGGTGGTGGCAGAAGCTGTTCCGCTCTTCTACGTAGCGGCGCTGCCGGGTGACGTAGCAACGGCTGGCTCGACGCGTCCAACCCTGGAAACCTCAGCGCAGCACCATCTCCGCGACGGCCTTGGGCGCCGCGAGCCACTCCCTGATGTTGTTGCGCACCTCGGTGACCCGTCGACAATCGCAATACGCGACCACCCCATCGGCCTCGATCCCCGCCACCCGGCACAACGCGACCGCCCGCGGCAGATGCTGATACTGACTCACGATGATCGCCCGCTCGACCCCGTATATCGACCGCGCCCGCTCACACGTCTCCCGCGTCGACAGCCCTTCCCCATCGGCTCGCACGATCGCCGGATCAATGCCCTTGGCCAGCAGATACCGGGTCATCGAAGCGATCTCGTCACCTGAGGTCCCACCCGCGTCCCCCGACAGCAGTATCTCGCCGGCCTTCCCCGCGGCCACCAATTCGATGGCAACGTCGAGCCGACCCCGGAGATAGGCCATAGGAGTGCCGTCCGTCGCGACCCTCGCTCCGGGAACAATCACGACCGGCGCCCCCGGTGCCCCCGCCACATCGCTCCGATGGCCGGACGACATAGCCCACATAGCCGCATTCGCGCCCGCGGTGACGAGCACCAACCCACCCGCGACGACCAACCCGGCCCCGAGTACCCGGCGCAGTCGTCGTCGCTTCCCACTGTGTACCGCCATCGCCGACCCTCCCATTGTCGCGTCCACGAGCCACCGTACCGGCCGGTGGTTCGTGACAACACGGGCGAAACATCCCCTGACTAGGGAATTTGACATTGCATTTGTCGACACGTAAATTAATTCCAGTCAGAGCGACACGGACACCGACCCGGTACCGAGTACCAGGGAAACGAGGTTGGACGATGAGCGCCGACAACATCAAGTAAGAAGGCTCACCTGAACCGGATTTGCATCCGGATGCGGGCATGAGCTAAGTTAGAACCCTGCCTCGCTGAAGCCCCTAATAAATGTTGTGGGTAGAAGCTTGTGCGTGTGTTCTTTGAGAACTCAATAGTGTGTCGATGAATGTCAGTGCCAATATTATTATTGGTTCCGCTTCT
>NZ_JBHXMY010000839.1:0-1939 GCF_042720195.1 Nocardia sp. NPDC058497
AAATACAACGCTACATGACCGTGCGCGATACCGCGCTCTTGATGACCTTCCCCGACGAATGGCTTGGCTCAGGGCCCCGCGGTGAACAGATGCGACAACTCGGCAACGCCGTCCCGGTCGTGCTGGGTGAGTTCTTCGCCTCAGCGGTCGCCGACGCCCTCACGACCGCGGAGGCGACGGAGACCGACGCCAACGGCGCGCTCGTCTCGACCCACTGAACGATGCGCGAGCAGGCTGGCGAACACGGCTGGAACCAGCGACTACCGTCAGCGCGGGCGTATAAACGGCGCGCGGGCGCCGTGGCCCCAGCGATCGAGCAGGACCGTGCGGCGGGCGGGCGTCACCGGCGCGGCGTCGATCTCGGTGACGGACACCTCGCCCACGCGTCGGTATCGCTCCGCGTCTATCGGAGTACACGCCGGATCCGCGCCTACTTGCGGTGGTCGCACAACGGCAAATCCGTGGAACGCTACATCTGCGAGGTCACCCACGACTCACGACGCGACAACCTGATCCAGGCTTGGCGCCAGGCTCACGAGCAAGGACTCGTGACCGACCGCTCACTGCCGCCTGGATCCAAGGCCTCCTCCTCTGCCGTACGAGCGGTGATGCGGGCGAACCGTGGCAAGGACACCGGACCCGAGTTGGCGTTACGAAGAGCACTTTACGCCCGCGGACTGCGCTACAGGGTGACGGTAAGACCGCTCCCCCAACTCCGACGAACCGCGGATATCGTCTTCACGACCGATCGTGTGGCCATCTTCGTCGACGGATGTTTCTGGCATGGATGCCCCGAACACCATCGACCGGCGATCAGGAACTCGGGGTTCTGGCTTCAGAAGATCGCCGCCAACCAGGACCGCGATCGAGACACCTCCATGCGGCTCCGAGAAGCCGGCTGGACCGTAATCCGGGTATGGGAACACGAGGATCCCGCGGTCGCGGCGGAGCGTATCGAGAACACCATCCGACACCTGCGAGATGCGCGGGCCGGCGGACGGACACACGGCTAAAGGACCCACTCCACGGTTCGCCGCACAGTGTGTGCGGGTAGAGGGCTGTGGCGCCCTAGCTGTAGACCGCACCGGTTGCTCCCAGCTCACCCAGGATCACGTCGGCATGTCGGTGGTGGGCGCTAACCTGTGGCGGCAAGCCACGACGGGCGGGCAGAAGGGGAGAGACCTGTGACAGAGCAGTTCGTCAACATCGAGCCGCACCCGCGGATTCTGACGGTCCTGGGGGACATCGAGTTCAGTCCGCTGCAATGCCTGTCAGAGCTCGTCGATAACTCGTTCGACGAGTTCCTGTCGAGTCCGGCCGTTGACGGTGAGCGCCCCACCGTGAGCGTGAACCTGCCTGGCAAAGAGGGGAATGCGCGTACCGCTGAAGTCTGGGTCACCGACAACGGCCGAGGTATGGACCTCCAGACCCTGAACAACGCCGTGCGGGCGGGATGGTCCGGCAATGCCCGCTACGGTGCGCTCGGCCTATACGGGATGGGCTTCAACATCGCGACGGCTCGCCTCGGTCGTCTCACGACCATCCGGACGACGCGAGCCGGCGACCCGTCCTGGACCGTGCTGGACCTGGACCTCGACGCGTTGGTCAAGGGCGGCAGCTATAACGTGCCAGCCCGTCAGGAGCCCAAGGCGTCGCCCGACGAGCACGGTACTCAGATCATCATCAAGAACCTGAAGACCGACCAGTGGCAGGAGCTGGTGCGCCGCGGTGACAAGCTGAGGGAACAGTTGGGGGACGTATACTCCTATCTGCTCCGGGAGCGCGGCTTCCTGATCACCGTGAACGGCAAGAAGACCCAGCCAAGGCTGCCGTGTGTCTGGGACGTCTCCCGGACCGTGACCCGCAAGGGCAACACCATTCCCGCCGTCATCGAGTTCGACGAACGCTTGCTGCCCGCTATGGCTTGCTTCAACTGCGG
>NZ_JBHXMY010000840.1:0-1938 GCF_042720195.1 Nocardia sp. NPDC058497
AACCTCCCCGGCCCCCCCCGGTGCTCTCACACCGGCGGCTCCTCGACCGGCCTCGGCCTTCTTGTCCTCCCGTTTATCCTTTGGTTTTACGTGCGCGGGCGCAAGCCCGAGGACGAGCAGGCGGCGCCCGCGGTCGAGTCGATCCCCGACGGTGACGCCGAGCTCGCGGACGCGGTGCGGTGACCGCCGAGGCGGCGCCCGCCCACGGCGTGCTCGAGACGCCGGGCCCGCTGCTGCGGATCGTCAAACGCCAGGAGCTGGCGTTCGCGATCGTCGGCGGGTTCAACACCCTGCTCGGCATGGCGCTGGCCGTGTTCTGGCTGGGTGTGTTCGGTGACGACAGGCCCGGTCTGGCGGTGGTCGCGGCCTACGCGGTGAGCACGGTCGTCGCGTTCGTACTGCACCGCACTCTGGTGTTCCGGGTCCGCGGGCATCTGCTGCGCGACTTCGTCGCCTTCTGCGGGGTGAACGCGGGCGGCTTGGTCCTCAACGTGATCCTGGTCGAGCTGGCCGTAACGGGGCTGGATTTCCCGGCCGCTCCCACGTCGGTGATCGTGATGGGGCTGGTCGCGGTGCTCAGCTTCTTCGGGCACCGCTACATCTCGTTCCGGCGGGCGCGGTAGGTTAGGCACATGGCGCACGAATCCACCATCGACGCAACCCTGCTCAGCCTGCTGGCCTGCCCTCAGGACAAGGGCCCGCTGCAGCTGGTGCGCACCGAATCGGACGCGAGCGTGCTCTACAACCCGCGCCTGCGCCGCGCCTACCCGATCGACAACGGCATCCCGGTGCTGCTGATCGACGAGGCGCGCGACGTCACCGACGCCGAGCACGAGTTCTTCACCGCCCAGTCCTGATCGGCGCGGCGAACGCAGGGTCCCGACGGTCCCCGCTTCAGAGTTAGGGTTACCTCAGTCGCCGTCCCGTGGCGGTGACGTCGATTTCGTCCGGCGAGTGCGAGAAGGTGCCTCCGATGTCCGACGATGTAGCTCTGAGCGGCATTCCGCTGACCATGCTCTGGACCCTGCACAACCGCGGGTCGGAGGTGAAACGCGCCGACGCTGTCCTGACCGATCCCGACTGCGAACGCCTCTACGACACCATCGCCTTCGACTACGAGCGAACCTTCGGCCGACCTGACGGCACCCATGCCGTGCGGTCGGCTCGCTTCGACGAGGCGCTGCGCCCGTGGCTGGCCGACCATCCCGGCGCGACCGTCGTCGAACTCGCCGCCGGGCTGGAAACCCAGTTCCAGCGCTGCGACGACGGCGCGGTGCACTGGCTGTGCGTCGACGTCCCCGAGGCGATCGAGATCCGCAGCCGATTCCTGCCGCCGTCGCAGCGTTGCCGGTACCTGCCGATCAGCGCGCTCGATCTGACCTGGCTCAACGACGTCGATCCCACGCACGGCGTCTTCGTCACAGCGCAGGGACTTTTCATGTACTTCGAACCCGACGACGTGCGCCGCCTTGTCACCGTGATCCTCGAACGCTTCCCCGGCGTCGAGCTGATGTTCGACACCATCCCACCCTGGTTCTCCCGCAAGACGATGCGCGGCTTCCACAAGACACCGGACTACCTCGCGCCGCCGATGCCCTGGGGTGTGCGGCGGAGCGAGATCGCCGCGCTGCTGCGGTCATGGAGTCCCGCGGTCGAGGAGGTGACGGTGAGCTCCTACGGACCCTCGCACGGCCCGCTCGCCACGACCCTGCCACTGTTCGCCGCGCTACCGATCCTGCGCGATATCCCGCCCGCGATCGTCCGGGTGCGCTCGCGCTGAATCACGCACCGCCGGTGCCGATATCACCGGTCAGGTAGCGCTGCACCGAGGGGCCGACGGCGACGACGACGTCGTCGAGGTGGGCCCGAGCCCACCGGCGCGAAACGCCGAAATCTAGAGGGGGGGCAGCACCCCCCCCAAAAGACCCGCCCCCCCCG
>NZ_JBHXMY010000841.1:0-1925 GCF_042720195.1 Nocardia sp. NPDC058497
GTGAGGTCGGGCAGAACAGGAACTCGTGCCAGGAGACCGACCGCGTCCACCGCGGGGTCGAGCCCGACGGCGCCCGGCAACTCGCCTCCGACAAGATCGATGTCCGGCTCTCGGACTTTCGGCGCTGGCCGTGCACGCCCTCAACAATGCGGTAGCTCACCGCGGCGACGTGGCCGATTGCGTGGTCCACACCGACCGAGAATCGCAATTTCGCAGGTGGCGGAGCGTCCGATCCGTCGGCCTGTGGCCCTTGCTCCTCGGCCACCATCTCGTCGCCAGTGAGTCCAAGCAATATCGCAGCCTTCGCCGAGGTGGGTGATCACCGGCGTGGCGGTACCAATGCTGAGATCCACCCGGTACAATTGCACGCAGGCCAAGCGGCGCTGCGGGCTCTCTTTGTGTCCCAACTCTTTTCATTGTGTTCCAACGCGTCCCATAACCTGCGGATCTGCCGGTGAAGGTGTTCCCGTCGGATCCCAGCGGCGAACTGGCGATCCATCCGCTCGGGCCTCCTACTGGACAACAGCATCGGAGCCGAGAACCGTATCGCCGGATCCACGTGCCCGGATGACCAGAACTTGAACTGTTCCGGATTGCTGCGAGAACGTTCGACGCAACAATGGGAGAGCACCAGGAGGCCATGAGGCGAAGGTCCGCCGCGGCGATACGGGAGACGCTGGCGGAGGACCGTCAGCTGTCGTATCGACTCCAGTCAGCCGACACCCCGACCGACCAGTCGAGGGCGTCGACCCTGGTCAGTAGCGGATCGGCGTTGCCGCGGCAGTAGCCCGCCAGCACGCTGAAGTTCCGTTGACGCGACCAGTTGGAATGATCACCGACGATGACGAGCCGGCGCTTGGCGCGGGTGATGGCGACATTCAACAGGTTCGGGGTCTCGGACGCCCAGACTCGTGAGCCGTTCCCGTCCGTGGCCGTGCCGAGGACGACGATGACGATCTCCGCCTCCTTGCCTTGGGTGGTGTGCACCGTGCCGAGCCGCTTCAGCGACGACGGCAGCCGACCGCCCAGCGCCTGCCGCAGACCGTCGACGACCGCTTTGAACGGGCTGACCACGAAGACCGCCTCCGCGACGCGACGCTTCAGCTCGGCAGCCTTGCTCCGGTCGTCCGTCGCCCAGTCGGGCGGATCATCCCCCGAGTCGAGGAGCTCGACGTTCATCCGGTCGCGCATTCTGCTGCGCACCAGATCCAGTGTGGCCAGAACGTAGCGGCCGTCGGCGGGATTCCACTTGTCGCCGGACGGCATGGCAGGCACATGCAGCCACGTGTTGCGGGTCAGCAGATCGGGGCGCGAGGGTTCACCGGTGCCGAACACCATCAGATTGTCGTAGGCGATCCGGTTGCTCACCTCGAACATCAGGCGGTCACACCGTCGATGCACGCGCAGCGGCGCACCCACCCACAGTGCGTCCTGCTCCACTCCGGGCAACCAGGTGCCGAAACGATTCAGCCGGTCCGCGATCGACTGCACCGACGAACCTTGCGGCGTCCATTGGGCATCGACTCCGAACGGCGCACACAACCGACGCTGACCCGACCACGGCAGGGTGTTCACCGGTTCGAGCTGCCGTGGGTCGCCGACCACCACGGCGCGTTACGTACGCCAGAGTGCGCCGACCGCGGCCTGCGGAACCGCCTGTCCCGCTTCGTCGATGAACAGCCAGCCCAACGACTCCCGGCCGAGGGCGTCGAACATGCGTGACACGGAGGCGAAGGTCGTGGAGATCACCGGCACCACGAAGAACAGCAGCTGCCAGGCGGCGAGCACGGTCTCGGCGGGCAGATCGGCAGGTGCCCGGCCACGCACCACGTCCATGACGCCGAACAGGCTCTGCCGCATCAGTTTCGGCTCCGAGGTGAGCGCGGCGAAGTGCAGGTTCAGCGCGGCCAGGAACAGTTCGGTTC
>NZ_JBHXMY010000842.1:0-1923 GCF_042720195.1 Nocardia sp. NPDC058497
CGGCCACCCGCGCTGACTGACGGTCGCGGGGGCGCGGAGAGGTGTATAAGAGACAGGCTGCTGAACAAAGTCGGCGGAGTCGGGACCGCATGGGCGAGTCAGGCCCGCGTGCATCTGACTCGACAGGCCGAGCGGGTCGAGCAGTCCATCCGGGCCGACCGTGCTTTCCTGCACGCCCGGACCCTGCTGACCAGAGTCGAGGATCCCGAGCTTCGGGATGAACTGAGCAAAGCCGCCATCGTCTTCGCGTTGGGGCAGTCCGCGGCGGCAACGTCGAGCGGAACACCGAAGGATCCGCTGGAACCCGCTCGACACCCCGTGCCGGGACAGCGCCGCTGATTCCCCACCAGTCGGTGTGAACCTCCGCGACGTGCGTGAATGCGCGGGCTTTCGCGGAGGTTCTCGGCAATGTCGGTGTGCCTTTCTACTTTTCGCTCGTTCGACACACCGCACGAGTCAGCGAGGATCCATGACGACCGCCGAAACCACCTACCTGGAACTGTCCGACGACACCGGTTCCTCGCACAAGTTCTACGAGGTGATCGTCACCGGCACCCAGGTGAACATCCGCTTCGGCCGGATCGGTGAGCACGGTCAGTCCAAGGCGAGCTCGTTCGCCACGGCGGAGAAGGCGAAGTCGGCCGCGCAGAAGAAGATCGGCGAGAAGGTCCGCAAGGGTTACGCGCCCGCCGTGATGGGTGCGCGCCAGCGCCGCGCGGCGACCCGCCGCGTGATCACCAGCCAGCGCTCGACCGCCAAGAGCGCCCCGGTCCTGTGGCGCTTCGATTCCGGCGCCGCCGCGTTCGGCATCTTCGTCGACGAGCAGCGCTGCTGGGTCGGCAACGAGAACGGCGAGGTCTTCACCCTCACCCCCGAGGGCGTGGTGACCAATCGCTACCAGCTACCCGACGGCGTGAAATGCCTGGTGGCCGACGACTTCTGGATCTATGCCGGCTGCGACGACGGCCGCGTCTACGATCTGTCGGGCAAGGTCCCGCGCGCCGCCTACGACGTCTCCGCCACCGACGTCTACTGGCTCGACATCCACGACGGCATCCTCGCCGCCTCCGACGCCGCGGGCGGTCTGACCGTCATCGACCACGAGGAGGAATCCCTGTGGTCGGCCCGCAGCACCGGTTCGTCCGGCTGGATGGTGCGCCTTGACCCCACCGGGGTCTACCACGGCCACAGCAATGGCGTCACCAAGTACGACCTGGAAACCGGTGCCACCCACTGGCATTCACCTACCCACGGCTCCGTCCTGTTCGGCTGGCAGGAGACCTCCGACGTCTACGCGGGCACCGCGGCCAACCGCGTCGAGGAGATCACCAAGCAGGGCGTCACCACCCGCGCCTACCAGTGCGACGCCGCCGTCTTCTCCTGCGCCGCCTCCCCCGACGGCCGCTACGTCTTCGCCGGCGACTCGCACTCGTCGGTCTACTGCTTCGACGCCACCGGCACCCGCCTGTGGAAACTGGCCACCGGCTGCGGCTCGGCCTACTCCATGCAGTACCACGACGAGAAGCTGTACCTGGTCACCACCTCCGGCGCGCTGGCCTGCCTCGACGTGAGCGAGTCCGCCATCCGCGATGCCGATCAGGGCGTGCTCCCCAGCACCGTCTCGGTCAAGGCCCCCGAGATCTCCGCCGTCGCCGCCTCCAGCACCGTCGAGGTCACCACCGACGCGGGCACCGGCATCGTCGTCGAATGCGTCGAACACGGCGGCTCCCTGCGCGTGCACGTCGTCAGCCCCGGCTACGAGCGTGGCTGGAACGTCCAGTTCCCCCGCGACATCCGCCAGGCAGGCACACGCTATGTCGTCGACGCCGTCACCGAATCGGCCCGCGGTGGCTTCTACCGCGTTCGCGGCGACATCCGCCGCCTGAGCTGACCGAGGTCACTCGGTCAGCTGGCCGGGCGGTA
>NZ_JBHXMY010000843.1:0-1911 GCF_042720195.1 Nocardia sp. NPDC058497
ACAGGCGATATTGTCCGTATTGCGGCTATAGACTTCCCGACACGCTGCGCATCGAGTGGTTCAAACGTGTCAAAGAGTTGGGTCTGACGGGCGCGGACGATCCGAGCCTTCCCGAGGATATGCGCTCCGATTCTTGGTGGACTGCGTCGAATCTCTGAGAGATCCCGACAGGTTTGGCTGAGCGTCGCCGAGTCTGCTTGCCGTGCAAGATATTTCGTCGTGACGACACCGTAGACGATCGGCTGTGGACCCCGACCGAACCGCTGGTTGTACTGATGATCGAGGCGCATGGTTGATGGCGGACATTTGAGGCGGTTTCGGCAGATGACACCCGGCGAACGGTGACGCGGCCCTCGCCGGTTTCGGCGCCTGACCGGGCTCTCCGCTGCCCGCAGGCGCACGTGGTGTAACATGTTTAACATGAGTACCTTCAGTCTGCGGGATCTGCGCGCGAACCTCGGTGCGGTCGTTCGTGAAGTCGCTACCAGCGGAGATGAGGTCATCATCACCGACAGTGGCACCGAGGTGGCTGTGCTCATCAGCATGGCCGACTATGAACGGCTGCACGAGCATGCGGATATCGCTGACGCTTTGCGGCTTCGGCATATGCGGGAAACCTCGTTCGAGACGATGTCGCTGTCCGAGATGGTGGAGGAACTCGGCGTCGATCCGGCCGTGGTCCTCGCGTCGTGAAGATCGAGTTTCATCAGGACACCCTGAAGCAGCTCCAGAAGCTTCCTCGTGACGCCTTCGGGGCGGCGTTGAAGGCGATCATCGGGCTCAGTGAAGAGCCTCGACCGGCTGGCGCCAAGAAGCTGGTCGGGAGCCGGGACGACTATCGAATCCGGATCGGGCAGTACCGGATCGTCTACGAAGTCGACGACGGTGAGCAGCAGGTGACGATCTACACCGTTGCCAAGCGGTCGGACGCCTATCGCTGAGGGTTCGTCGGCTACTTGCGTGCTTGCCTTGCGGTGATCAATTCGCTGGAAGTAGCGCTTTGTCCGGGGAGGGTTTCCAGAGGCATTCGCGCGAACGAACGATCAACGGCGGCGCACCTTCCTTCCTGCGGCAAACCCACGCGCGCTGACCGTGAACGTAGGTCGGCCGACAGGCCGCGACCAGTTCGCATGGCCCTACCAGCTTGCCACGGAGGCGTCGATGGTCCAGAGCGGGAAACCGCGGTCAATGGTGTGCCTGGGCGAGAACGGCGCGGGTGAGCTTCGGCAGATCCACCAGCTATATAGCGGCAGATCCACCAGTACACTAGCGGCAGATCCACCAGCTGGCCCAGACATAGGAGTGCGGATGCAGACCCTACTCGGCCCAGCCTTGCCGCGACATGCGGAAGCCATGCTCAGCGCCGCGCTTGACGACACCAGAGTCGTGCTGGTCAACGGGGCGCGGCAGTGCGGTAAGAGCACCCTGGTGCGGTTGGTCGCCAAGGCTCGCGGCGTCGAATGGCGCGATCTCGATACCGCCCTGACTCGTCAGGCCGCACTCGAGGATCCGGATGGGTTCGTCGACTTCTCTGAGCCGATGGTGATCGACGAGATTCAGCGGGCACCTGAACTACTGTTGTCGATCAAGGCGAGAGTCGACGCCGACCCACGGCCAGGTCGGTTCCTGCTGACAGGTTCGGCGCGAGTGCTTGGCCTGCGGTCTCTGCCCGACACTCTGGTCGGCCGGATGGAGACCATTGAGCTGTGGCCGTTTTCGCAAGGTGAGATCGACGGTATGCCGGACAGGTTTGTCGACGCGGTCTTCGCCCACGGTGAGGATCTTCGCCACGAGTCGACCATTTCTCGCGCCGGATATGCCGAACGCCTGGTTCGGGGCGGCTTTCCAGGGGCGATCGCGAGAACGAACGATCGACGGCGCCGCCCCAGAGTCATCGCCTACGTGGGGGAT
>NZ_JBHXMY010000844.1:0-1910 GCF_042720195.1 Nocardia sp. NPDC058497
CTGGTGGGGGTGCTGTGGTCGACCGGCGCCCGCAATGAGGTTGGTCCGAGCCCGGACAACCTCGACGACGCCGCGCTGTCGGTAGCCAGGCTGCTGTGCGCCGCGGGCGGCGACCTGTCCGTCGCCGAGGGCTGGGCCAAAGGTGTTGCCGTAGTGAATGGTTCGCCCGACTTCGCGGCGGCCGTCCACGAGCAGGCCGCCCTCTACTCGCGCTGAACCCCGTCACCCATTCAACGAATTCGAACGGAAGTAGTACCTGATTACGCGCAGAGCGCGCTGTGGTCGCGGACCGCGAGCGGTCACCCTCGCGACCGTGCTGGTCGCCGTCGCCGCGACAGGGTGTTCGTCGGACGGCTCCCGGGATGCTCCCGCGGCTGCCTCGCCGGAACTGGGCGCCCAGCAAACACTCGACCTACCGTCCGGCGGTGGTGACAAGATGCTGGTTCCCCCCGCACCCGGCCTGCCCGGGCTCGTCACGCCGGGTTCGAAGGTGCTGCCCGGTGCGCCTGCGGCGGCACCGAACTTCCCCGGTGTTTCGCTGGCGCCCAACGGAACCGGCGCGGCCGCACCGAGTACGGCGGGTACCGGCGGCGGCCTTCCGCAGGTTCCCGAAGGCGCCGGTGTCACCAACGCGTTCGTCGCGAAGGTGACCGGCGCCGGCTCGACCAGCGGGACCGATGTCGCGCACGGCGTCAGCGGAGCGGGCTATGCCGTGAGCTGGGACGCCGGAAACGACAAGGTGTTCACCGCGTTCGGTGACTCCTTCGGCGGCTCGCGTCCCGGGATCCAGCCCAGCGACCAGCCGCCGCTGATCAGTTCCAAAGGCCTCACCTTGCCGGTGATCCCGGAACTGCTGAAGTTCCCCGGCCTGCCGTTTCTCAATCTCAACGAGGGCGACACCACCGCCGCCGGCACCGCGGGCGACACCGGCACCCAGGGTCCGCGCGGATTCGACTGGCGCAGCAATACACTCGCGGTGTCGAGCAATCGCGATCTCGAGCACGGGATGAAGCTCGACTCCTTCGTCGAGGACCGCCCAGGCCACGCGGGCCAGGTGTTGACCAGCCGCAAGGTCGACGGCAGCGAGATCACCACCCTGCCGACCTCGGGGCTGTCGATCGGCGACCGCCAGTTCCTGGCGTATTCCTCCATCCGCGAATGGGGTTCGACCTCGGGCAGCTGGGTGAGCAACTACTCCGGCATCGCCTACTCCGACGACGGCGGCCAGTCCTGGACCAAGGACAAAGGCGCGGTCTGGCTGAACGCGGGCACCGGCTGGGCGTTCCAGATGCCCGCCATCACCAAGGGGCCTGACGGGTTCGTCTACATGTACGGCACGCCGCAGGGGCGCATCGGTGGCGTGTTCGTCGCCCGCGTCGCACCGGAGCGAATTCTCGACAAGGCTGCCTGGCAGCTGTGGACCGGTGCGGAGTGGACATCCGATCCGACCAGTCCGCCCGCCGCGATCGTCACCGGTGCGGTCGGCGAGGTGTCGGTGCAGTACAACGTGAGCATCGGCCGCTGGCTGATGATGTCGACCGACATTCTCGACAACGGCATCGTGTTGCGCCAGGCCGTGAACCCGATGGGTCCGTGGACCGACCCCGAGGTCGTCGTGTCCGGCAAGGACTACCCCTACGTCTACGGTGCGCACATGCACCCGTGGTCGTCGGGCAACGACCTGTTCTTCACCGTGTCCCAATGGTCCACCTACAACGTCTATCTCATGCACACCACGGTGGTCGCCAAGGCCCCGGCTGCCCCGAAACTCGGTACCCCGCCGGTGTATCTGCCGGGTGTCGGCGGCATCCCGTCGGGCGTAGAGCCCGCACACCCCGGCCCCGAACATCCCGACCACGTTGACCTGGTGCACCACGAAATACAGCCCCGCGTTAAGAACGGGCCCCCCG
>NZ_JBHXMY010000845.1:0-1904 GCF_042720195.1 Nocardia sp. NPDC058497
GGGTCATCCTCGAGGATGACCCGACTCGCGACCTCACGGCGACGCGCTCGCCACTTTTGTCGGGCAAGCTGGGGCTCATGATCGAGCTGAAGGGCCTGACCAAGCATTTCGGCCAGACCGTCGCGGTGCAGGATCTCTCGTTCACCGTCCACCCAGGACAGGTGACCGGGTTCCTCGGACCCAACGGTGCCGGTAAATCGACGACCATGCGGATGATCCTCGGCCTGGACCGGCCGACTTCGGGCACCGCGCTGATCGACGGCAAGCGCTACGAGGATCTGGAGCGTCCGCTGACCCAGGTCGGCGCGCTGCTCGATGCCAAGTGGGTGCATCCGAACCGTTCGGCGCGCGCGCACCTGGAGTGGCTGGCCGCGTCCAACGACCTGCCGAAGTCGCGGGTCGAGGAGGTGCTGCGGCTGGTCGGCCTGTCCGAGGTGGCGGGCAAGAACGCCGGTGGCTTCTCGCTGGGAATGTCGCAGCGGCTCGGCCTGGCGGGCGCACTGCTCGGCGATCCGAAGGTGCTGCTGTTCGACGAGCCGGTCAACGGTCTCGACCCCGAGGGCATCCTGTGGATCCGCCGCTTCATGCAGCGGCTCGCCGCCGAGGGCCGCACGGTGCTGGTGTCGAGCCACCTGCTCTCGGAGATGGCCCAGACCGCCGAGCACCTGATCGTCATCGGCCGTGGTCAGCTCATCGCCGATACCACCACCAAGGACTTCATCGACCGCGCCTCCGAGCAGTCGGTCCGGGTCCGCAGTCCCCAGCTGGACCAGCTGCGCAGCCTGCTCACCTCGCACGGCATGACCGTGCGGGAAGAGGGCGATGCCGCGCTGATCGTCGCGGGCGTGACCAGCGACGAGGTCGGCAAGGTGGCCGGAACCAACAACGTCACGCTCTACGAGCTGGCACCGCAGCAGGCCTCCCTCGAGGAGGCGTTCATGCGGATGACCGGCGGCGCGGTGGAGTACCACGGCGCAGGCTTCGACCAGGTGATGGGAGGTGCGCTCTGATGGGCGTGCTCGCTGCGGAACGAATCAAGCTCACCTCGACCCGCTCGCCCTGGTGGTGCTCGGCGATCGTGGTTCTCCTCGGCATCGGCCTGGCCGCGTTGATGGCGGTGATCGCCAATATCGACGCGGAGCCGGGGCAGGAGCCGCTGTCGCTCACGCCCAGCCTCGCGGCCTCCGGGGTCACCGGTTTCGGCGTGATGGTGCTGATGATCATGGCCGCCCTGACCGTCACCAGCGAGTACCGCTTCGGGGTGATCCGCTCCAGCTTCCTCGCGGTGCCGAACCGGTCGAAGGTGATCGTGTCCAAGGCCGGTCTGGTCGGTGTGTACGCGGCGGTGCTGACCGGTGTGCTCGCGCTGGTCGCCTTCGTTGTCGCCAAGCTGATCGCCGGTGACGGCGCCCCGATGCTGGTGCTCGACGGCAACTGGCGAGCGATCTACGGCATCCCGATCTACGCGTTCCTTTCGGTGCTGCTGGCGATCGGTGTCGGCGTGCTGGTGCGCCAGTCCGCGGCGGCCATCTCCCTGATCGTGCTGTGGCCGCTGCTGATCGAGGGCCTGCTCGGCGCGTTCGGCAGCTTCGGTCGCGCTGTCAATCCGTGGCTGCCGTTCGCGAACGTGAACCGGTTCCTGAGCGTCGAGGAAGTGTCGGGCAACTGGCACTGGGGCGTGTGGGGCAGCCTGATCTACTTCGCCGTCTTCGTGGCGATCGTGTTCGGCGGTGCGCTCGTGGTGGTCAACCGCCGCGACGCCTGACCCAAAAGCCAGCCCGGGCTGCCCTCGCAAGAGCCCGGGCCGCGTGGGCCGCGACCTGGTCGGGTGGTCGCGCGACCCGGCCTTCGGCTTCCGCTGCCCGGGTGCCGAAGGTACGACCGCCGGTCCGCTGCACACAAGC
>NZ_JBHXMY010000846.1:0-1894 GCF_042720195.1 Nocardia sp. NPDC058497
CCGCCCGCCTCGTGGCCGACCTGCTCAAGACCGCGGGCGCCGACCGCATCATCACCGTCGACCTGCACACCGACCAGATCCAGGGCTTCTTCGACGGCCCCGTCGATCACATGCACGCGCTGGTGCAGCTCTCGGAGTACATCCGCACCAACTACCAGTCCGACAACCTGGCCGTTGTCTCCCCCGACGCGGGCCGCGTGAAGGTCGCCGAGAAGTGGGCCGACTCGCTCGGCGGCACGCCGCTGGCGTTCATCCACAAGACCCGCGACCCGCTGGTGCCCAACCAGGTGAAGTCCAACCGCGTCGTCGGTGACGTCGAGGGCCGCACCTGCGTGCTGATCGACGACATGATCGACACCGGTGGCACCATCGCGGGTGCGGTGAAGGTCCTCAAGGAGGCCGGCGCGGGCGATGTGATCATCGCCGCCACCCACGGCGTGCTGAGCGACCCGGCCGCCGAGCGCCTGGCCAACTGCGGTGCCAGGGAAGTCGTCATCACCAACACGCTGCCGATCAGCGAGGAGAAGAAGTTCCCCACGCTGACCGTGCTGTCCATCGCGCCGCTGCTGGCGCGCACCATCCGCGAGGTCTTCGAGAACGGCTCGGTCACCGGCCTGTTCAACGGCAACGCCTAACCGCCTCCCCGCGACTTTTGGCCAGACTGAGGTGCGGGGTGGGTTGGGGACGCGGCAAGCCTTCGGGAGTGAAGGGTTAGCCCGTACCCGGTGAGTTACCCATGTTCTCGCGAGATCAGTCGGTGCGCTTGTCTTCGGACGTGGCGCATCGGCTGGTCTCGAGGCATGGTGGTCCTGTAGTTCGGGACGTGGCAGGGGGAACATGAGTACCGAATCGGACCGGCCGGTCGAGCTGGACAAAGATCAGGTGGTGCCGCGGGTGCAGGATGCACCGGCGCCGACCGAGCGGATGTGGGTGGACGACGCTCCGCCCGCCGAACTCCCACCGCCCGCGCCCGCGCAGCCCGAGCTGCCGTGGGCCGGGATCGAGCGTCCGGCGCCGCCGGTCGAGCTGCCGCCGTATCCGCCGCCACCGCCCGCGCCGGTCTATCCGCAGGCGTATCCCGTTCCGGGCCAGGTCGGTTACGGCGCGCCGCGGTATCCGCTGCCCTATCAGCCCATGCCGATGCAGCGCTACGGGTATGCCGACACCACACCCATCTGGTCGATCATCAGCTTCTGCTGTGTCGCGGCGTCGGTGGTCGGCGGGGCGATGCTGTGCGGGCTGCCGATCCTGGTGACCGCGCCGACCGGGATCGTGCTCGGTCTCGTCGGGCACGCCAAGGGCGAGCAGATGGGTAAGTGGGCGGCGATCGCCAACGGCGTCGTCGCGGCGCTGGCCGCGCTGGCCGTCGTGCTGTTCGTGGTGGCGCTCGGCAGTCTCTGACCGGCGCGGGCGATACTGCATCGATGGACGCTTTCACCGGGTTCCCGCTGGCGGCCCTCGACTTCTACGAGGACCTCGAGGCCGACAATTCCAAAGCATTCTGGACCGCGCACAAGCAGACCTACGACGAGGCGGTGCGCGCGCCGATGACCGCCCTGGCCGCCGAACTCGAATCGGAGTTCGGGCAGGCCAAGATCTTCCGGCCCTACCGCGACGTCCGCTTCTCGGCCGACAAGACGCCGTACAAGAACCATCAGGGCGCGGTGGCCGGCACGGCGCCCGGTGTCGGCTGGTACGTGCAGATCAACGCGGCGGGACTGTTCGTCGCCGGCGGCTGATACCAGATGTCGCCCGCGGCGCTGGCGACGCTGCGGGCCACCATCGACGACGACGTCCGCGGCGCCGAACTCGAGGCGATCCTCGCGGCGGCGAGCGCGGCGGGTTACACCATCGGCGGTGACCGTCTCAAGACCAAGCCCAAGGGCTACTCCAT
>NZ_JBHXMY010000847.1:0-1887 GCF_042720195.1 Nocardia sp. NPDC058497
CCGCCGGGCCCCCCCCCCCCCCCGGGCCCCCCCGCGCACTCGCGGCGCCCGGCGCCGCCGCGGCGCTGGTCCAGATCGACGGGATGCACGCGAGAGCGGAGGCAACAGCCACACGGGAAATATTCATTGATTCGGCTACGGTCTTTCAGTAGATGAGACGGTGTCGAAGTGACTCGCACGTGACAACCGCGCAGGTGTCGACTATACGCTTTCCGTAGAGGTTATTTACGCAAAGGCATCACTGCGGAAATCGAGCTACTCGATCGACCACGGGATCTCAGGCATACGGTGGTGTTTGCGGGAGAATTTAAGAATGGCCTTGTCGAGAGATTTCTTCCGACCGACCTCTATCATGCAATTCCAATACTGGTGTATGACCTCAAGGATCTCGTCATTCGTGTAGCACCTGATCCCGATCTCCGGGTTGTAGTGGTTCTCCAACGAGGCACCTTTGCGGTTGACGGCGATGTGCCAGGCATTGCCCGTCCGCTCCATTTCGGTTTCGCCGCCTGTTGCACTGGAAACCCGCGCGATCGCATCGACAACCCGGACCAGCGATTCTGGAACTGACTGCACGTCGTCGTACACCCATAGGGCGGCCATGGAGTCGTCCATCATATCGCGAGTGCTTAACTTGATACATTCTTCAGAAATATGAAAGAGTGAGCGAGTCATATCCAACTACCCTTACGGTATGGGGAATGCTGTAATTATTCTGCCGGTCGAAGGATCGTAGTATCCGCCGATTGCCATGCCGCGGAACACTCCTTCCCATCGCCGCCGGCTCGGGTTCATCATGTACGGCTGGGAACTAGCTCGGCTGATTGCATGCTGAACTTGCTCCTGGCTCCAAGAGTCCGGGAAGAAGCTAGATTCAACCTTCTTTGTCACCCATTCATTGCCGTTCCAGGTATTCATAGTAACTGTGCCGGTATAGACGCCGTTCTTGTCCGGCACCGACTTGTCGGTCACCGTGACGCCGAACCGATCTCGACCATTTGGTCGATGATGGTAGCCGGTTGGATTACCAGCCCTATTGAACTCGCCCTTGAAGACATGGACCCAGGTTGCGGGGTCGGACTTGAGCTTGACTGCTTGTTCCGCGGCCTCACGGACACCCTTCGATCCGAAGATCGCCGCAGCGGCGGCTCCGATACCTACTTCGCCGGCATGTAGGGCCAGCTTGCCGCCGATGCGGGCGAGGGCGCCGACACCGGTGAGGTCGAGAGCCAGGAAGCCCAGGTTGACGACCGCGCCAACGGTGTTGCCCTTGTTGACGTCGGCGATGAGGCCGCGTAGCGGTCCATAGACCGGGATGAGGCTTTCGAGGAAGCTAGGCTCGCTGACCAGCCATCCGCCCAGCCGATCGACGAGCCGGGGCCAGAGACCTGGGCGCCTGTGCTCGCTGGGTTTGTCGTCCTGCTGTTCGGGCCGCGGGGTCGGGTCGTTCGGCGAGGGCAGGGTGGGCGGTAGTTCGGGTTGGGGTATGGGTTGTGCGTGCTCGGGTTGGGTCTGGTCGGGCCGGGATTGTTCGGGTGTCGGCGGCTGGGTGTCGTCGGGTGATTCCGGTGTGTTCTCCGACGGGGTCTGTGGTGATTCGCTCTGGGAGTGTGTGGTTTCCGACGGTGCTTGCGGAGCTACCGGGTCTGGGGGTGCGGGTTCGTTGCGGGATTCTGTGCCGGGATCGGACGGGGCGGCGGGCGACTGTGGTGTTGGGGATTCGGACTGGCGTGGGCCGTCCTGCGGAGACTGCGGCACAGGCGGCAGCGACGGGTCGGGCAGGGTGTGTTCGGACTGGTAGGGAACAGGATCGGACCACGGTCGGCGTTCGTCCCATTCGCCGTTCTCGTCGAAATGGGTGTAAGGGTCTCCCTGACCGGTACCAGG
>NZ_JBHXMY010000848.1:0-1880 GCF_042720195.1 Nocardia sp. NPDC058497
GGAACTTCGCCTCGGTGAACTCGGCCTCCGGTGTGAGCTTGACCTTCGCCTCACCCATCGCGGCGCCGGAGCCCTGGGTCTCGTTGGTGACGTCCGCCGAGACGGTTTCCACCGGCAGGTTCGGCAGGTTCTTCACATCGATGTTCAGGTGCACGGTGCGCAGGGTCTGCGTGGTCTTCGCCGACTCCTTCACGAGCTGCGCGCCATCAGGCAGCTGACCGGTCGGCGGCGCCGTCGTGGTGGCGTCGTCCTTGGAGCAACCGGTCACGAGGGCCGCGCAGACAGCGGCGACCGCGACGATCGAGGTGATGCCGGAGCGCCGCGACAAGCGGCTCCGGGGGGTGGGGTGCGGTGTCATGTCGATCAAGTTTCATCCCCTGGAGATGTCGTGTATGGCGTGGTGAGGCAGCCGAAGCTGCCGGTGCCTGCGACATACTAAGCAGACCATCGGACATCTCGCGCTCCCCCGACGGCGATAGTACCCGAGGTTCGCAGATTGCGACTTGCAAGGGACGGTAGAGTTTTCAGCTCTCGAACGGCCCAGGAAAATCGGCTGTCTACGCAGGTCAGCCGAGCGCGTGCACGCTCTCGATGTGCTCGTCCACCGGTGCCAGCCGCTCATCGTCGGACATCGCGAGCAATCTCGACATCGTCTCCGTCGCCGCCGCGTCCACCGGGGTGAAGATCTGCATCCAGGCGCCCTCGACCACCGGCAGCGACATGCTCGTCATGTGCATCGCGAGCGTGCCGACGGCCAGGTGCTGGATCACCTTGACCAGGTTCACCGGCACCGCGACATCGTTGCGGGCCCACAGATCGGCGAACTCCACGCTGGCCCCGCACAACTCCTCGACCAGGGCCACCCACTCCGGGTCGTCGAGATGCTTGACGTAGGCACCGCGCAGGTAGGCGACCATCCGGCGCAGGTCGTGCACGTTGTGCCGGTACGGGTTGCAGCACTCCGGTGTCAGGAACACGTGGCGCAGGATGTTCTGCTCACCGTCGGCGCAACGGGGAAACAACGCGCGATAGGCGTCGTTGTGCGCCAGCACATCGTATTTCGCGCTGAGCAGTACCGCGGGCAGCGGCGAGAGCTGATCGAGGATCACCGGCAGTCCGGGCGGCAACGCCGACTGCACCACCGAACTCGGGACAGACGGCACATCGGCGAGCCGGTAGAGGTGCGCCTTCTCGACCGGGTCCAGACACAGCGTCCGTGCGACGGCATCGAGCACCTGGACACTGGCATTGATGGGCCTGCCTTGCTCGAGCCAGGTGTACCAGGTGACGCCGATGCCGGAAAGTTGTGCCACCTCTTCGCGGCGCAAGCCGGGCGTGCGCCTGCGCGGCCCCGGTGCCAAGCCGACATCACCGGGGGCGATCTTCGCACGCCGGGACTTCAGAAACGCGCCGAGCTGGGCCCGGCGCTCGGTGCGCACCGAGCGCAAATCGGCCACTTCACTCATTCGTCCATCGTCGCCGAGCCCGGTCCCGGTATCCAGGTGGTGCTGATACCCGTTTCGGCGCTGGCGCTTACGTCGCTCCAGCCACTCGCCGAAGGTCGGACCCGCGACGACGGCGCCGGGGCCGGGGCCGGGCAGCAGCGCGCCGTCGGCTTGCGGGCGGTTATACCCGGGTTCAGCGGGGATTCTCCTGTCGGGCTGACAGGATTTGAACCTGCGACCACCTGACCCCCAGTCAGGTGCGCTACCAAGCTGCGCCACAGCCCGTTCTTGCCCCCGTCGCCGGGTGCTCGAAAAGATTACCGCACCATTCCGCGAAGGTACTAATCGGCTGGTAGATGGCCGTTTCTGTGGGTCTGATGGGCGGTGGCCCGCCGTGATCGTGCCTCCGGGAGCCCGCCGGGGCCGATTCAGATC
>NZ_JBHXMY010000849.1:0-1872 GCF_042720195.1 Nocardia sp. NPDC058497
ATCTTGGTTTATACCCCTCTAAAGCGACTTCAGATATATCGGTTCTAAAGCTTCGGTAGAAATAAACAAATCTCCGATGAAGCAAGGAATATAGGGTAAACGAATTGGAAAACCACTTCGCCGAGGCCCTCGACCTCCTGGCACGCCATCCCGGCGATTTCCTGCCGATCATCACCAAGGTCGAACCTCTGCCTGCCGAGGTTCCACAGTCGTTTGCCATCGAACGCGCACACACCCTCGAGGTAGTTTACACCATCGAGACGACCGCCGCCGATCGCATCCGACTGTGAACAGGAAACCCCATGCTGGACACCAACACTCGTCTCGGCGCCTCGCACAAAGAACTCATCGGCATCCTAGAGGCCGCACCCGATCTGCGTGACGGACCGCACCTCGATGCTGTGCTGAAGATTCTGGCCGAACGACGCACCATGGATCTGTCGGACCTGCCGACCGTTGATCAAGCCCGATTGATCGCCGCGCGAACCCAAGCCCTGCTGCCGTCTGTAGACCACCTGGCCCATCGCATGGCAGCTGCGACCGACCGCCAGTTGATTGTGAAGTTCGGAATCGACCCCACAGCTGCTGACGTGCACGTCGGCCACGCCGTCCCGATGATCGTCGCCAGCCGATTCCAACGAATGGGACACCGAGTGGTGTTCATCGTCGGCGATATCACGGCCAAGATCGGCGACCCCACCGGACGAGTCGCCGACCGGCCACCGCTGACCGATGACGACATCCGCCGCAATTTGACGTCCTACCGCGACCAGGTCACCCCGTTCTTCGACTTCGACCACGCCGACTTCCGGTTCAACAGCGAATGGCTCGCCCAGTTCAGCCTGCCGCAGTTCATCGGAATCCTGGAGCGGCTACCACTGTCGGTGTCATTGCAGCGGGAGGACTTCCGTAATCGCCTCGACGCCGGTAGCGGCTTGTCCATGGCAGAGCTGGTGTACTCGGTGGTGATGTCGCTGGACTCGGTGGAAATCAACGCCGACATCGAGATCGGTGGTTTGGACCAACTGCTGAATATGCAGATGTGCCGTCGCGTCATGGAGAACCACGGGCAGGATCCGGAAATCATCCTCGCGACGGGGCTGATCGAGGGAACAGACGGCTCGGGCGCCAAGATGAGCAAGAGCAAAGGAAACTACGTCGGGCTGGCGTTCGAACCCAAGGATATGTTCGGCAAGCTCATGTCGGCCGCGGATAGGCTCCTGCCCGACTACCTGGCGGCGCTCACCGAGCTCCTCGACCCCGAGATTGCGCTCCTACAGGAAATGTTGCAGGACAAGCAGATTCATCCGATGTGGGTCAAGATTCTTCTCGCATCCGACGTCACCGGCGCGATCCACGGACCCGAGGCCGGCGAGGCCAGCCGGTCAGGCTTCAAGGCTCAGTTCTCACGCAAACGCTTCTCGGACGCAACAGATATCCTGTCGATCGAGGCAGACCACCACGGAAGTGTCACTGTCGCCGAACTGTTCGTCGACATCGCGAGACTCGTCCCCAGCATCGGCCAGGTCCGTCGGATTGCCAGGGACGGTGGTCTGAAGCTCGTCATCGAGTCCGGGGCCGCTCAACAGGAATCCGTGACGCTCAACGACAGCGAGGTCAAGGCCACGGTCTCCGATCTGGCAGCCGCATACGCCTCGAACATGGACCAGCCACAGGTGCGCTGCTTCCTCAAGTGCGGACGTGCGCTCATCGAATTGTGCTGACGTGCAATCCACCTCCGCGACTACACTTCGACGCGGCGTTTGCCGCTTGCGATTTCCCTGATTCGAATATGTTGTCGGCTCCTCGGTTCCTACTCATCGCCCGCGCCGTCGGCGATCACTTCCGAGGCGGGCGTACTCCCCCCCAACC
>NZ_JBHXMY010000850.1:0-1861 GCF_042720195.1 Nocardia sp. NPDC058497
GTCCCGCGGAAGTCCAGCTCGGGCGCGTAACTCTGCTGCACGTGGGCGGTGCTCAGCGCCGCGTGCCCGCCCTGCGAGATGCCGAGCACGCTCCAGGTGCGCGACAGGTCGGGGTTGGCCGTGCGGGCGGCACGGACCAGGTCGATGGTGGCGGTGGCCTCGCTGCGCACCTCGAGGTAGGGGTGCGGGCCGGTCTCGAAACGGCCGAGGCCGAGGTAGTCGGGGGCGACGACGGCATAGCCCTGGTCGACGAACCGCTTGATGAACGCGTCCTCGGCCCCGCGATGCAGGGGCAGCGGGGCGAGCTCGGGGTCGGCCTGGCCGCCGCAGCCGGGACCCGAGCCCGAGGTGCCGTGGTCGTAGGCGAGGATCGGCCAGCCGGTGGCGGGGGCGTCACCTTCGGGCAGGAACAGCGCGCCGCTGGCCGGGCGCGGGGTGCCGGCCGAGTCGGTCATCCAGTACTCGACGACCGACCCGCGGTCCATCCCGTGCCAGCCCGCGGGTTCGGGCTGCACCGAGATGAGCGCGCCCGGCGCTTGCGCCGCCGCGGGGGCGAAACCTGCGGCGAGCAGCGCGCTCGCGGTGATCGCGGCGAGAACCGCCGCGCGCATCGGTGTCTTCGGCAACGGATCCTGCTCTCCACCAGGCAACATGATTCCTGGACGAGTGTACAGATCAGCGACCGTTCCGCCCCGCACCGCGAGCAGCCATCCGAACACGTTGCACCCCTTCATTATTCAGCGCTGTGGCGGCGCGGCGTTCACTCGCGCGACGAATCCGTCGAGCGCGTCCCACATCTGCCGGCTGAGCACGGTGTGCTGACCGAATCCGGTCACCGTCTGGAAGTCGACCCCACCCGCCGCGAACTGCGCGACCAGCGCGGCGTGCAGCGGCGACGGCACGATCGCGTCGGTCGCGTTGATCAGCAACAGGATCGGCGCGTCGTACCCGCTGGTCGGCACGGTCATGTACTCGGACAGCGCGGTCCGCAGCGGGCCGTCCGACAGCGGGCGGGCGAACAGGTCACCGAACCCGAGCCCCTTGACGTTCGCGACGATCGCGTCGATGCACTGGCCACCCGCGGCGTCGAGGATCCGCTTGCCCTTCGGCGTGAGATAGGAGTCGACCTCCGCCTCGGGGTGGGTGGCGGCAGGCCGGCCAGGATGCTCACGGTGAAGCCGGTCAGGCCCGCGGTGCCCTCGATCTCCAGGAAGGCGGGCCCGAGCAGCGGCAGCACCTTCTCCACATCGGAGGCGGGGTCGACGGCGACGATGCCGCGGAAGTCGAGCTCGGGCGCGTAGCTCTGCTGCACGTGGGCGGTGCTCAGCGCGGCGTGCCCGCCCTGCGAGGCGCCGACGGCGGTCCAGGTGCGCGAGAGGTTGGGGTTGGCCGCCCTGGCGGCGCGCACGAGGTCGATGGTGGCGGTCGCCTCGCTGCGGACCTCGAGGTACGGGTGCGGCCCGGTGTCGAACCGCCCGAGCCCCAGATAGTCCGGCGCGACAACGGCATAGCCCTGCGCCACCAGATGCCGCAGGAACACGTCTTGCGCCGCTTGCGATTCCGGCCACGGCGCACCCGCCGGATCCGACTGCCCGCCGCAGCCCGCACCGAGCCCGGTGGTGCCGTGGTCGTAGGCGATCACCGGCCAGCCACCGGCGGGAGCTTCACCTTCGGGCAGGTAGAGAGCACCGCTGGCCGGTTGCGGCACACCGCCGACACCCTGTGTCCAGTAGTCGATCACCTGAGCGCCGGACATCCCATGGAACCCGTCGGCCTGCGGAATCACCGCGATCACCGTCCCCGGCGCGTCCGCGTGCGCCGGCGTCATCGGCGCGCACACCCCTACACCTATCGACCGCAC
>NZ_JBHXMY010000851.1:0-1860 GCF_042720195.1 Nocardia sp. NPDC058497
ACGATAGACTCTAGCCGCACCCAGTGACCGGCAGAGTTCTCGTGGAGGCGGCACTGCTCGTGCCGCACCCGACGACCGGCAGGAGTCCCGGGGAGGCGGAACAGCCCCAATGATCGCGGAGAGGCGGAAACGCTGTGAGTACCGTCTATGACTGTGCGGAACCGGCGTCGCGGGCAGCGGGGATCACCGCGGCGACCAGCGCGCTCAAATCCGGTCGGCTGGTTGTCATGCCGACCGACACGCTGTACGGCCTGGCGGCCGACGCGTTCGATGCCGACGCGGTAGGCGCGCTGCTGGCCGCCAAGCGGCGCGGTCGCGATATGCCGGTTCCGGTGCTCGTCGGGTCGTGGCACACCATCGATGGTCTGGTGTTCTCTGTACGCCCGCAGGCGCGGGAACTGATCCGCGCGTTCTGGCCGGGCGCCCTGAGCCTGGTCGTGCAGGCCGCGCCGTCGCTGGCGTGGGATCTGGGTGACACCCGTGGCACGGTGATGCTGCGGATGCCGTTGCATCCGGTCGCGCTGGAATTGCTGCGCGAAGTCGGGCCGCTGGCCGTGTCGAGCGCGAATGTGTCCGGGCAGCCGCCGGCCAGCACCGTCGAGCAGGCGCGCGAGCAGCTGGGGTCGCTGGCGAGTGTGTATCTCGACGGTGGTCCGGCCGAGCACGCGGTGGCCTCCACGATCGTCGATCTGACCGCGGATCAGCCGCGGGTGTTGCGGGAGGGTGCGGTGCCGGTGGCCGATATCGCGGAGGTGCTCGGGATGGCGCCCGACGCGCTGACCAGCCCCGCGCAGCGGTGATCGCACGCCTCCCATGAGCTCAGTCGTTCCCCTGCGCGAGCTGGTGCTCGTGCTGCTCGTCTCGGCCACGGTGACCTTCCTGGCGACCGGCGGTGTCCGGGTGCTGGCCATCGGCTTCGGCGCGGTCGCGGTTCCGCGTGAGCGCGATGTGCACGTGACGCCGATTCCGCGGATGGGTGGCGTCGGCATGTATGTCGGTGTCGTCGCCGCGGTGTTGTTCGCGCACCAATTGCCTGCCCTGCGGCGCGGTTTCGATTACGCGCCCGATATTCCGGCGGTGCTGGTTGCGGCGACGATCATCGTGCTCGTCGGCATCGTCGACGACCGATGGGGCCTGGACGCGCTCACCAAATTCGCCGGGCAGGTCACCGCGGCGGGCGTGATGGCCGTGATGGGCCTGAGCTGGTACGTGATCTACGACCCGTTCAACGACTCCACCGTGGTGCTCGACGCGCTGCAGGGCGGCCTGGTGACCGTGGGCATCACCGTCACCCTCGTCAACGCGATGAACTTCGTCGACGGTCTGGACGGTTTGGCGGCGGGGCTCGGCTTGATCTGTGCCGTCGCGGTTTTCGTGTTCTCCGTCGGTTTGCTCTACGACCAGGGCGGCTCGGTGGACACCTATCCACCCGCGCTGCTGGCCGCCGCGCTGGCAGGCGCCTGCCTCGGATTTCTTCCGCACAATTTCTCGCCCGCCCGAATCTTCATGGGCGATACCGGCTCGATGATGATCGGTTTGATGCTGGCGGCGGTTTCCACCGGCGCCTCCGGCCGAATTCCGCTGCAGGGCTATGGCCCGCGCGACATTGTCGGTTTGCTCTCGCCGTTGTTGCTGGTCGGCGCGGTGATGTTCATTCCGGTGCTCGATCTGTTGCTCGCGATCGTGCGCCGGGTGCGCGCGGGCGTGAGTTTCTCCACACCGGACAAAATGCATCTTCATCACCGATTGCTACAGATCGGACATTCCCAGCGACGCGTGGTCCTGTTGATCTATTTGTGGGTCGGCGTGCTCGCCTTCGGCGCGGTGGGAACTTCGCTGATGGATCGGCGACTTGTGGTG
>NZ_JBHXMY010000852.1:0-1856 GCF_042720195.1 Nocardia sp. NPDC058497
AGCCGCGGGTGTTTTAAGAGCGCCCCGCCCACCGGGGGCGCGCCCGGGCCGGGGCCGGGGGGCTCGCGTGGTGACGATCTACTTCTTGCGTTCCTTCTTCTCGCGCACACGCACCGAGATGCGCACGGGCGAGCCGTCGAAGCCGAACTCCTCACGCAGGCGGCGTTCCAGGAAGCGGCGGTAGCCCGCCTCGAGGAAGCCGGTGGTGAACAGCACGAAAGTCGGCGGGCGGGTGCCTGCCTGGGTGGCGAACAGGACGCGGGGCTGGCGGCCGCCGCGCATCGGCGGCGGAGTTGCCGCGATGACTTCCTTGAGCCAGGTGTTCAGGCGGCCGGTGGAGATGCGCTTGTCCCAGGACTCGAGCGCGGTCTCCATCTGCGGCACCAGCTTGGCCACGGCGCGGCCGGTGTGGGCGGAGATGTTGACCCGCTGGGCCCACGGCACCCGCACCAGATCGCGATCGATCTCGCGCTCGAGCATGTAGCGGCGGTCCTCGTCGACCAGGTCCCACTTGTTGAACGCCAGCACCAGCGCGCGACCGGAGTCGGCGACCAGGCTGATCACGCGCAGGTCCTGCTCGGTGATCGGCACCGAGGCGTCGATCAGCATGATCGCGACCTCGGAGGCCTCCAGCGCCGACTTGGTGCGCAGCGAGGCGTAGAACTCGGTGCCCGAGGCATTGGAGACCTTGCGGCGCAGACCGGCGGTGTCGACGAACTTCCACACCTTGCCGCCCAGATCGACCAGCGAGTCGACCGGGTCGACGGTGGTGCCCGCGACATCGTGGACCACCGAACGCTCGTCGCCGGCGAGCTTGTTGAGCAGGCTCGACTTGCCGACGTTCGGCTTGCCGACCAGCGCCACGCGTCGCGGACCGGCGACACCGGTGCCTTCGCGCGGGGTCTCGGGCAGCGCGCCGAGCACGTCGTCGAGCAGGTCGCCGGTACCGCGGCCGTGCGCGGCCGAAACCATCCTTGGCTCACCGAGTCCCAGCGACCACAGGCTGGCGGCCTCGAGTTCGACCTTCTGGTCGTCGACCTTGTTGGCCACCAGGATCACCGGGATCTTGGAGCGGCGCAGCTTGCGCACCGCGGCCTCGTCCGTCGCGGTCGCGCCGACGGTCGCGTCGACGACGAGCAGGATCGCGTCGGCGGTCGCCATCGCCACCTCGGCCTGGCGGGCGACATGCTGCTGCAGGCCCTTGGCGTCGGGCTCCCAGCCGCCGGTGTCCTGCACCAGGAATCGGCGCCCGGCCCAGCTGGCCTCGTAGGAGATGCGGTCGCGGGTGACGCCGGGGACGTCCTCGACGACAGCTTCACGGCGGCCGAGGATGCGGTTCACCAGGGTCGACTTGCCCACGTTCGGGCGGCCGACCACCGCGACGGTGGGCATCGCGAGGTGTTCGTCACCCTCGTGCTCACCTTCGAAATCGGCGATTTCCCAATCGGCTTCGTCGGACCAGGTGCCGTCTCCGACCAGAACCTCTTCGTCGATCATCGCGAACCTCCTGTCGTGGCCGAAAGCTGCTGGGCCACCACGCGGTAGAGCTCGTCGATGGTCTCGTCCATCGTCAGGTCGCTGGTGTCGACGAGCACCGCGTCGGCGGCGGGGCGCAACGGCGACACCGTGCGGGTGGAATCGAGGGTGTCGCGACGCTGCACGTCGGCCAGCACGGCCTGGTAGTCGTCGCCGCGGCCCTCGCGGATGTTCTGGGCATTGCGCCGCTGGGCGCGCGCCGCCGCGGTGGGGGGCCGGGAGATGTTGGGGGCGGCGCCGGTGTGGCCCACGGGGCCGATGTCGCGGCCCCCGACCACCATACCCCCCGCCACAGCCCCGCACACCCCCCGCAACCGCGC
>NZ_JBHXMY010000853.1:0-1854 GCF_042720195.1 Nocardia sp. NPDC058497
CGATGTACTGCAAGGTCGCCCGAACCGAACCCAGGGTCAAATAGGGCACGACCCCGAGCCACATATAAAACGCCGGAGCGTGTCTATCGAAACCAGCCGAGCTCAGTACGTCGTGGAGTGAATCCGTCGCGAAATCTATCGGCGCGAACCGTACATTGTCGGGTTCCGCGATTCCAGCGGCAGCCAGTCGCCGGCGTTTCCACTGCTGCGTAGGCGGCTGATCCAGTTCCCAAATCGTACAATCCGGCAAATCGGCGCGGTACGCCAACGTGTCGATTCCCGCCCCGAGCAGGACAACCTGCGCTGTGCCGGACGAAACCGCATCTTTCAGCGCGTCCTCCGCGAACCGCTGGCGACCGGCGATGAACAGCCGCGCATCGGTGGGAAACAGCGTTTCGATGCGCTGACGGTCCGCGAAGTCGTGCTCCGACATGCCGAGCACAGCCAGCGCCAGGGGATCGGTGAACACCCTGGCCCCGTCCACGACCTGATGCACCGCACGGGCGACCGCCGCGCCGATCGCGGTCCGGCTGGGTCCGACCGGTCGGCGGTCCTGGCCGGGGGCCGGTTCACCAGCGAACGACGAGTGACCGCGGTCCATAGATGAACTCCTCCTCACGCATCTCGATGTCGGCCGGGGCCTCGACCAGGGCGAGGCCGGGCAGACGGTCGAACAGGACGTCCAGGAACTCGTCCAACTCGATGCGCGCGAGATGCGAACCGAGACAGCGGTGTATCCCGTAACCGAACCCCAGGTGGCCTGCCACGTCGCCGCGACGAAAATCCAGCACATCCGGGTCGTGGAACGCCGCCGGGTCGCGATTCGCGGCGAGTAGCGACACAGCGACCGTCTCACCAGCGCGAATCGCCACGCCGGCCAGCTCGACGTCGGTGGTCGCGGTACGCGGGGGCATCACCACCTGCGAGACGCTGAGGTAGCGCACCAACTCGTCGATCGCCGCGCCACCTGCCCTTCGTGCCTCGCGGTACGCGAGCAGTGTGGCCGGATTCTCCAGCAGCACCATCACCGCTGACAGCATCATGTTGGCAGAGGTCTCGGTACCACCGATGATCAGCATCATCCCGATGTTCGCCAGTTCCGCGTCGCCGAGTTCACCCGACTGAGCCAACCGGCCCAACAGGTCGTCGGAGCGCTCAACGCGCCGGCGTCGCACCAGATCTTCCAGATAGCGGATGGTGTCCAGGTAGATACCGATGGCGTCTTCAGGGCCGAGGTCCTCGATTTCGGACGGGCTCGTGAACCGGCGTTCGTCCGCGGGTATGCCGAGGAGCGTCGCGATGGTGCCGAAGGCGATCGGATGGGCCAATGCCGCTGCGAGGTCCGCGGTTCCCGCACGCTCGGCCAGCATCCCGTCGACGCGCTCGGTCACGAGCCGTCGCACGGCGGGACGCAGTGCCTCCATTCGCTGACGTGTGCACAGCGCCGACAAGATCCGCCGGTATCGGCTGTGTTCGGGCGGGTCGAGACTCGACAGCTGGCCGGGAAGCGCCGGGGGAAGCGCAGGGGCCGCGCCAGGTGGTGCCAGCGGGACATGTTGCAGTTCAGGGCGCGAGCTGAACGCCGGATCGGTCAGCACTCGACGCGCCAGTTCGTGATTCGCGACCAGCCAGCCCTGATGCCCGTCCGGGAAGGTCATCCTGGAAATGGGTTCGGTGCGCTGCAACTCGCGCAGATCGGCAGGCACCGCGAAGGGGCAACCGTGCGGGCGCTGTGTCGGCAACGCGTAGACAGAGCCCCCGAGTTCGTTCGTCGACATCTTGTTGCATCCTTCGGCCGGGCTGAATTCGGGCAGTTCCGCAGGACCGGGGGCGCCGAACGACGAAACATCGCGG
>NZ_JBHXMY010000854.1:0-1853 GCF_042720195.1 Nocardia sp. NPDC058497
GGTCCACAGCCGTGGATCATCCGGACCGCCACCCGCTCGATGTCGGCGGGGAAACCGGCTAGGTCGGCTTCGGCGCGAATCGTCGCGAACGAGCGCCGATAGATCTCGGCCCCGTCGGTGAGGTAGCTGGCATGCAGGTCGGACATGCGGTCAACCCTAGAACCTGGTCCGGACGTGGTGTTCGTCGCGGGTCACTCAGGTGCGTGGCCGCTCGAGGATGCGCGACATCACCAGTGAGCTGCGGGTGCGGCCGACCCGCGCGTTCTCCCTGATCCGCTCGACCGTCACCTCGATCTCGGCCATGTCGGTGGCCATCACGTGTACCAGCGCATCGGCCTCGCCCGCGATGGTCCAGACGCCGACGACCTGCGGAATCGGTTCCAGGGTTCGCCGCAGTTCGGCGGGGGAGATGTTGTCGCGGTAGTAGACCTCCACGTACGCCTCGGTCTTCCAGCCCAGCGCCGCCGGATTGACCTGCGCGGTGAACCCGGTGATCTGTCCGCTGGCGACCATCTTGTCCACCCGCCGCTTCACCGCGGGCGCCGAGAGCCCGACCACCGAGCCGATCTCCTGGAACGAGGCACGCGCGTGGGTGAGCAGCACCGCCAGGATGCGCCGATCGATATCGTCCACGCCACTCCTCCCTCGCTCAGACGCAATGATTCCCCATTCTCACACCACAATGCGCAACAAATCGGTGTTCCCCGTGCAATGCGACGACATTTACCTTCGTAGGAACACTCGAACCGCGCAGCCACCGGGAGTCCTGATGACCGCCGCAGCCCCCCTTCGCGCCACAGCGCCCGCGCGGGTCGCCACCCCGCGCCGCTACGTGCTGTGCAGGCCCGACCACTTCGAGGTCGCCTACGCGATCAATCCGTGGATGGACCCCGCGACCCCCGTCGACCGGCCGCGCGCCCTGGCCCAGTGGGAGATCCTGCGGGCGGTGCTCGAGGAACACGGGCATTCCGTGGAGACGGTGCCCGGCGAACCCGGCCTGCCCGACATGGTGTTCGCCGCCAACAGCGGAATCGTGATCGGCGGGCACGCGCTCTCGGCACGCTTCGCCCACCCCGAACGCGCCGCGGAGGGCCCCGCGTTCCACCGCTGGTTCGCCGCCAGGGAACTGCGCGCCCTCGCGCCTGCCTGCGAAACCAACGAGGGCGAGGGCGATTTCGCGTTCGCCGGGCACCGAATCCTGGCCGGCGTCGGCTTCCGCTGCTCGTTATCCGCGCACGCCGAGGTCGCACAGTACTTCGACCTGCCGGTGGTTTCCCTCGAACTCGTCGATCCCCGCTTCTATCACCTCGACACCGCGCTGATGGTCCTCGACGACACCACCATCGCCTACTACCCGGCCGCGTTCAGCCCCGCCGCCCGCGACGTCCTGACCACCCTCTACCCGGACGCGATCCGCGCCGACGAGAACGACGCACTGTCCTTCGGGCTCAACGGCGTCAGCGACGGCCACCACGTGTTCCTCGACCCGGGCGCGACCAGCCTCATCGCGGCGCTGCGGGCCCGCGGGTTCGCGCCGATCCCGGTCGACATGTCCGAATTGCGCAAGGGTGGCGGCGGTGTGAAGTGCTGCGTGCTGGAGCTGCACACCCGCCGCGACACGACCGCCGGGTAGCCGGGACCCGGTTCGCCCCGGGCGGCGAGCTCGGGTATCTCGGTCCTACAACTACCGGCTCACCGCCAAGGGTCGTTCGCTGTGGCAGGTGGTAACCGCGATGTGGGGCCACGAGGGCGAGATGTGACTGGTGGTCGGTGATGCCGCCCCGGTGGTGGCGGTGGCGGAGGCGTGCGCTGCCGGACGACGAGTAGGCCTACGCGTGCGGACGCACCCGCAC
>NZ_JBHXMY010000855.1:0-1839 GCF_042720195.1 Nocardia sp. NPDC058497
GCTGTGCAGTGGGCATTCATCGCGGAGTCGAAGTCGATGGAAAATTGCGCCGCGATGGCTGGTGTGGATGAGGCGGGCGTCAGCTGGGGGAATGAGTATGATGCCCGTGTCGATGAGGTTCTTAGATTGGCGGCTACGCTGTGTGAAGGGTTGCAGAACCTCGGCGGCGTAATTATGCAGGCCGGATTCAATTATGAACTGGCCGACTATTACAGCACGAGCAACCCTGCTGGTGCTGCCCCGACGATGCGATCGGTACCCTCTCCCATTTGCCGATACTTCGGCCAAATACCATCAGCTGGCGGTCCGAGTCAAGGGCTACGCGATGCGGTCGATACCGCGATCAAGATCGCGGATAAGTTGTCTATCCCGATCCCCGATGGCGATACCGACAAACTGAGTACTGCGGCGTCGGCATGGGGTCGATTACAGCGGGACTACATGGTTCGGATCGGCACCGTCATGGGAAAGGCCGCAGTCACGATGGACGCCGTCGTGGCTGCCGATGCGGACATTATCCGCGACAAACTTAATGGGATGCAGTCGACTGTCGATGACCTTCTAGCGGCATGCGGCGAACTTTCGACGATGTGTAGCGACCAGAAGACGGAATTGGAGACCCTGCGAAAGCAGACTCTAAAACTCTTTTGGAAGAACTCGCTGCTGCACTGCTGGCCCAAGCTGTCATCACTGCGGCGACGGCTTGGATAACACTCGGACTGAGTGCCGTTGCGACGACAGTGGCAACGACGACAATCATCGGCCGGTACGCGGCGCTTATAGCCGATGCAGTGATCGCATGGCAACGGGCGAAAGCCGCACGGGAAGCGCTTCGGGTAAAGCGTGACCTGAGCAAGGCGAAGGCTGCCGTTGATGATGCCCGGGCTTTGTCACGCAATAGACCGGTCAGATCAGAGGCTTCGCCAAAATCCGCGCCAGGAACTTCTGCGACGGATAAAGGAAATAAGATTGCCGACGAAATCAAGGACTTGCCGCCTGGCTCGGGTAAACCTGATTTGTTAGCGTCCAAATTGACGGACCAGAAACTCAGCCACGATGATGCGGTGGAAGCGACCGTCGCAGCCTCAAAGCGAGCATTCGGTGAGACTGGTGGTACCGCACCCGCTGTAGGTGGCGGTACGGTTATCCTCCCCAAGTACGCAACTCAAAAGGTAGTGATGATCGTTCGCGCAGACGGGTCGGTCGTCGCCGCGCGAGGGAACGTTGTCGACTTCATCGCTAGGTAATATGTAGTGATTCGCATGGAGGATCTCAAATGAATGAATCGGGTCGTCGCGAAATGGACATCTATTTGCTGACAGGTATGGTATGTTCAGACGCGCTGAAACACTCGATCCTGAGGCGTGTCGGAGCCAATCGGACCGAGGCTGCGATGATTCGGGAAAGAATTTCGTCCGAACTGGCGTTCGGTCCCGAGCAGATCGGAAATTTTGCGCGGCTAGTTGGGTATACCGGACCGGTCTTGGCGGATTCGGTGATTACCTATCGCTCGGTCATCTGGCCCCAGCTCGACTTCGTTGTGGTCGGTGAGGCAGGGCACTGGAAGAACGCTTAATTCCAGCGTGCGAATGGCGTGGTAGCTGAAACGTACTCCGACCCCGCTGGTATCGTGCCGCTAGCCTGTACGGAGGATGAGCTCGGTGCGTCCTTTGGTCCGTTGGCCGAAGGCGACTCGATGCCTCCGTACGAGGAATTCTTGTTCGACGCGAACGGTTTTCGCTACGGCGCTATCGCAAGTTGGGGACTGGTCCAGCGAGTGGAGAAGCTGGACGGGTGATCACCGCGCACTGGAGTGGCGTTTCCGGACCCCAACCCGAG
>NZ_JBHXMY010000856.1:0-1830 GCF_042720195.1 Nocardia sp. NPDC058497
TTCGAGTGCACTCGCACACGGAGGTTTCCCTTGAACCACGGCCCTGAACTGCGCAAATGCAGATTTCACCTGGCAGATCTGCCACTTCGGCCGCAGCGACCGAAGGCTTGCGCGTCCTGCGGCGGGGGTGGGTTCGCGTGATCGAGCCGATCGTTCCGCCGCCGCCGGTGCAGGAGCGCATCCACGGAGCCATGCCCGTCCGATCGGTCCCGCGAGAGGCCGACGCGAGCCTGATCTACGGGATGAGTGTGGTCGGAGAGGGGGGCCGCGTCACCGCTCGCGCCGTCCTCGACACGCTCGGCTGGCAACCCGGAACCCGGCTGTCGCTGTCATGCCCGGACGACCAGCTGATCCTCCTCCGGCCGGCCGCTGATGGTTCGATCACGGTGACAGCTGGCGGGTACCTGCGGGTGCCGGTGCGCACGCGGCGTCGCGTCGGCCTCTCCTACGGTGACCTCGTCCTGGTAATGGCTCATCGACGCTGCGGTGGTGTGCTGATCCACCCGCCGGCGGCACTCGACGGATTGCTCGCGTCGAGCCGTCGCCTGTTGGAGGTGGTTCCGTGACGATGCCGCCCACCCATCTCCCGCACACCGGCGGCGCCGGAGCCGAGACCTTGGCCGCCGCGAGGCTGCTGCTGACGCAGATGGGAATCTCCCCTGCCGACCTGATCGAAAGCCTGCCCGCTGCACCCACATTCGCCGAGGCGATCCCGCTCGTGCGCGCTCGCCTGGCAGCGGGAACCGCGCGTACCTACGGAACCCACCTCTCCCTGCTCGAATCACTGTGGCCGAATCGGTCGCTGAGTGAACCGACCCACCACGAACTGGAAGAACTCGCGACCTCGGTACAAGCCGGGGCGCGAACCAATCGCGCCTCACGCGGTGGAACCAGCGCGATGGAGCACTTCGTGTCGGCCGTGCGCCGCGTATACCGCCACGCCGAGGACTCCGGTTGGATTCGACCACAGGACAATCCGGCCCGCCGTCTATCCATGCCGGTCCGCCGGACATCCCACCGGTATGCCATCCCCTCACCCCAGCTCGCCGAGATCTGCCACACGGCAGCCACAACCGGTGACGATCCCGCACTGGATTCGCTCCTGTTGCGGCTGCACTTGGAGACCGCGTGTCGCCGTGGCGGCGGTCTCGCGCTACGCCCGCAGGACCTGGATCCCGATCAGTGTCTGGTCTGGCTACGAGAGAAGGGCGGGTCCGATCGATGGCAGCCAGTGTCGCCGACACTGATGGCGCACTTGCGAAATCACGCCGACGAGCGTGGTGCGCCGTACTCCGGCCAACTCCTGCGCTATAGGCACGGGCGCCCGATCTCGAGCCGTCGCTACGATCATCTCTGGGGCCGAGTCGGCACCGACCTCCCGTGGGTCGCCACACAGGGCATCACCACCCACTGGCTGCGCCACACCACTCTCACCTGGGTCGAACGCACCTTCAGCTATGCCGTCGCCCGCGCCTACGCCGGACATCGCGGCAAACGTGGCGGGGTCACCGAAACCTACGTCAAGTCCGACATCCACGAAGTCTCGGCCGCGGTGTCTGCGCTGACCGGTGAACCTCACCCTCTCGCCCTGAGCTCATCCATACCCGCTACGGCGCTCCCTGCGCCGCGCTGATCCCGCCGCGAGCAGCGGCGCAGGGTGCCAGTCGACCGGGCAGCCTGCGCCGTGGCGGCCCTCATCAGACCGCAGCGTTCTCAGTGGCCAAGAAGTCTGCGGCGAGCGCGATCCACTCCACTGTGCAATCTTGCGGCAGGTCCAAACAGGCTCCCCTCGACAGAATCTCACGCGGAGGTGTTTGATCGATGCATCGC
>NZ_JBHXMY010000857.1:0-1829 GCF_042720195.1 Nocardia sp. NPDC058497
GTTGCTCACTGATCTAGTGAGGACATGGGTAACTCCCCGACCACCTCCCACCTGCCGCGTGCATGAGGTGAGACCGAGAGCTGCCGGAAAACCTTGCGGACGGCACGCTGAATTCCGGGGAGGCGGAACAGCACGCTACTGTTAGCGGATGTGAGCACCCCTAACCCCGCCGCAACCGGCCGCGCCGTCAGTTCCGCCGTGGACAGTGATGTCCCCGAGCAGATGCGGATTCGCCGGGACAAGCGGGAGCGGCTGCTCGCCGAGGGCGGTGAGGCCTACCCGGTGGTGGTGCCACGCACCCACACGCTGGCCGAAATCCGCGCCGCCTACCCGGATCTGGAGCCCGACACCCAGACCGGTCTGCAGGCGGGCATCGCCGGCCGCGTCATTTTCGTCCGCAATACCGGCAAGCTGTGTTTCGCCACCCTGCAGGAGGGCGACGGCACCAAGCTGCAGGCGATGATCAGCCTCAACGGCGTCGGCGCCGACGCGCTGGCCGCCTGGAAGTCCGATGTGGACCTCGGCGACTTCGTGTACGTGCACGGCGAAGTCATCTCCTCGCGTACCGGTGAATTGAGCGTCATGGCCGATTCCTGGTCGATGGCGGCCAAGTCGCTGCGGCCGCTGCCGGTGGCGCACAAGGAGATGAACGAGGAGTCGCGCGTCCGGCAGCGCTATGTCGACCTGATCGTGCGCCCGGAGGCCAGGGAAATGGCCCGTACCCGCGTGAACGTGGTCCGCGCGCTGCGCACCGCGCTCGAGCGCCGCGGCTTCCTCGAGGTCGAGACCCCGATGCTGCAGACCATCCACGGCGGCGCCGCCGCGCGCCCGTTCAAGACCCATTCCAACGCGCTGGACATGGAGTTGTTCCTGCGTATCGCGCCGGAGCTGTTCCTGAAGCGGTGTGTGGTCGGTGGCCTGGAGAAGGTCTTCGAGATCAACCGGAACTTCCGCAACGAAGGCGCCGACTCGACCCATTCGCCCGAGTTCGCGATGCTGGAAACCTACGAGGCTTACGGCACCTACGACGACTCGGCGACGATGACCCGGGAATTGATCCAGGAAGTCGCGCAGGAGGCGTTCGGTACCCTGCTGGTGACGCTTGCCGACGGCACGGAATATGATCTCGGCGGCGAGTGGACGACGGTCGAGATGTATCCGTCGCTGTCGGAGTCCATCGGTGTCGAGGTGACTCCGGAAACCAGTGTCGAGGAATTGCTCGCGCTGGCCGATCGGGTCGGTCTGGAAATTCCTGCGGGCAAGGGCTACGGACACGGCAAACTTGTCGAAGAACTGTGGGAGCATGCGTATGGCGACAAGCTCTACGCGCCGACTTTCGTCCGTGACTTCCCGGTGGAGACCTCACCGCTGACCCGTCAGCATCGCAGCAAGTCCGGTGTCACGGAGAAGTGGGATCTCTATGTTCGCGGCTTCGAGTTGGCAACGGGCTATTCGGAGTTGGTCGACCCGGTGATCCAGCGCGAACGGTTCGTCGATCAGGCGAGGCTGGCCGCCGCGGGTGACGACGAGGCGATGCTGCTCGACGAAGACTTCCTCGCCGCGATGGAACACGGCATGCCGCCGACTACCGGAACCGGTATGGGAATCGATCGCTTGTTGATGGCACTCACCGGTTTGGGAATCCGGGAAACCATCCTGTTCCCGATTGTTCGTCCGGCTAGTCGCTGACCAGTCAATTTGCGGGGCGAAGGCCCCATGTTGGAATTTTCGTAATTAGAGGTATTCTTGCCTCGGGTATTCAGCCTGGAGGCAGGCTTGACGATTTCGAGAGGACGTTCATCTCATGGCAAAGAAGGTCACCGTTAGCC
>NZ_JBHXMY010000858.1:0-1829 GCF_042720195.1 Nocardia sp. NPDC058497
GCGGATGACCTGGGCGACGAGGACTCGGTCTACACCCGCGGCGGCCTGGACCAACGGGGCAAGGGCAACGTTCAGGGCGCGCGCGGTCTGGTGCGCACCGCGAATGTCACCCGCCGCGATGAACTCCGGGAGGCGGGTGAGGTTGTCGAGAATGGTAGGCAGGTTCGCCGCGGTGGCGGTCCAGCCGGCGCCCATGGTGACGGCTTGAGCGATCAGGTTGCTGGGATCGGCCGTGGCGGGGATGAAGTTCGCGATCGGTGCGGGATCACCGCTCAGGACCCTGCCCAACACGGCGAGGAACGGGGAGGTGGCGGCATCGAGGGAGCAGTACAGGTCGCCGTTGGCACACAGGGTGCGAACCCGCTCGGTCAACGCACCGAAATCCCGGCTCCGCGTTCCGGCTATGCCGTAGCCGGGCTGCGGATTTCCCAGGGAGAGTGTGGTATTCGGATCGCGATGCGGATCGGCCAGCAGTCCGACACCGACCACTCGATCGGCACCGATGGGACCGTCGCCGTTGCCGATCTCGGTGGCGAGATCGCCGATGCCGTCCGCGCCCTGGCTGTAGCCGGCGAGGACGACCCGCGTCGAGCCGCACAGGCCACGCAGCATCTGGCGTAAGCGGGATTCCAGGGTGCTCACGGACTCCGCGTAGCTCAGCCCCTGGTCGAAAGCGCTGGCGGCATAGGGGACGTAGAGAACCGTGATGTCACGGCCGAACTGCCGTTGCAGGCCGTCGCCGACGGGCCCGAGCATGCCGACGGGCACCTCGGGATCGGCGCCCAGCGTGGTCTCCCAGGTCCCCGGCCCGAAAATTGCGGTGTACGGGGTGCAGGGATGCGCGCCGGGCGTTTGCGCCCGCGCGACGCCGACCGCCGCGGTCCCAACCACGACGACGGCGGCAACCAACGTCGCCGCGGCGGATCTCGACAGCCTGTTCATCGTCCAATTCCTCTGTTGCCGAAGGTGATTCGTGCCGGTTCGGCAGGTGCTGAGTCGCGCCGAACCGTCGTGGCCAATTCTGGCCACTCGCCGCCGGTTTCGCCGCCACTTTCAGATACAGTTTCATTTCAGATTCGATGCCGGGGGACACCGGGCCGCACGGTGTCGCGGTCGAGCCGGCCTGCATCCCGAATGCGCCCGGCCCAGCCGCCGACCCCGCGTGACTGGCCTCATCCATCGACAGCCGCCGCTCCGACCGCACATCGAGTCACCCCGGGTTTGATGCACACCATATCCGTGCAGCAGTCCCGCAGGGTTGCTGCTCCTCCGGAACGTACATTAGAAGCTGAACTAATATTCAGGTACTGATATCCAGGTCAAGCCTGGAGGGGCGATCCACTCGACCGACAGTCGGGTTACAGGATGCCGCCGAGACCGGCAACAGCCGCGACGACACGTCGTCAGCAGTCCACTGCGGCGATGTTGATGTGCTCGCCGGCCCGCCTGACTGCGCCCATACGGCGCTACCTGACCGACTCGAATGCTCCACATCGCGACCGATCTCCCAGAGGTCAAATAGTCGGCCTGACCAGGCCCGGACCGGATGCGTGTCGGCAATACCCTTTCGGTGCGCACCGGGCAGGTCCAGAATTGACTTGTCGCTTGCTGTGCAGCGCAAGCACCCTACTACCGCGGTAGCTACGGGCGGTCTCTACCCGGTGGTTCCTATGTAGGAGTTCTTCATGCAACAACTTTTCCTATCGCCCACCGAGACCTCCCCCGATTTACCCGCGGGCGCATTCGCGCTGTCGGCGGCTCAACGCGGCATCTGGTTCGCCCAGCACATCGCGGGCGACATCCCCATCTCCATGGCGCAGTACATCGAC